>NZ_MJEH01000022.1 GCF_001742425.1 Bacillus solimangrovi | reverse complement strand
ATCCTTAATCATAACAGATAGATAAAATGATGAAATCATTTCCACTAAAAAAGGCTGTCGAGACTTTCTCGACAGCCTGAGGACGTTACTCTTAGTAGTAACGTCCTTTTTTATATAGAAATTAAAACGATAAGCTTGTTCACTTCACCCTATTTGTATCGAAAAATCTCGTTGTGTACATATAGGAATGAATGAAACGATTACTAAGAGTGTTACGAAATGTTTCTCTAAGAAAAAGCTATCAAGAGTGGAAATCATTGCGTGTTTACTGTGTTTCGTAAGAGCGTTATAGTAGATATTGTTCATGAGGAACAATGAAACACACTTTCAATAATTCTTTTATTAGGAAGCTCGACTACTAGAGTGTTAGACGAGCAGTGAGAGAATTTATGAGGGAGCAAACGTAAACAACATTCTATTTTGCAGAAGGATTTTACGTTAGATTTGGAAATCTTTTTCACTTGAATGAATGCTAGTTTGCGTGTTTTACTAGAAATGTGAGTTATTGTGATAAACAACTTTACATTATAACATAAAAAAGATAAATAATGGGTTGTTTTCACTGAGAAATTATATTTAAATTATTAGGAGGAATTTTTTTCATGGCTTACCAACCAAAATCATTACGTAAATTCATGGCAGCATCAATCTCAACTGCAGTTGTAGCATCAGCAGTTGCACCAGTTGTTGCTAATGCAGAAGCAGCTTTCACGGATGTAGAAACAAGTGACTGGTTCTATGATTCTATTAACTACTTAACTGACAAAGGTGTTATTGATGGATTTGAAGATGGAAGCTTCCGTCCAAGTGAAGATGTAACTCGTGCGCAAGCAGCAAAAATCCTTGCAGTAACATTAGGTCTTGACACTGAAAATGTAGAAGCAATTGACTTCCCTGATGTTGAGGAAGGCGACTGGTTCTATAACTACGTAGCAGCATTAACAGCTACAAACGTAATTGAAGGATTCGAAGATGGTACTTTCCGTCCTGACGAAACTTTAACTCGTGCACAAATGGCAAAAATGATTGCAGTTGCATACGGCATTGAAGCTGAAGGTGAAGTAGAACTTCCATTCAATGACCTTAAAGGTGCAACATGGGCTGAAGAACATATTGCAGCATTATTTGGTGCAGGAATCGTTGAAGGTGTTGCAGAAGGTGAATACGCTCCACTTGCAAACGTAACTCGTGCTCAAGTAGCAGCATTCGTATATAAAACAGAAAAAGCTGATGATAATGAAGAACCAGCAGCACCTGAAGAATTAGCAATTGAAGGTGTAGAAGCAGCAAACTTAATTCAAGTTGAAGTAACTTTCAACCAAGAAAACTTTGATGAAGATGAAGTTAATGACATCGATAACTATGAGCTTGAAGATGCTGATGGTGATGAGTTAGACATCAAAGATATCGACATCGAAGGAAACAAAGCAATTCTTACATTAGAAGAAGCTGCTAAAAATAACTCTGATGCAACTTTAACAGTTGATGCAAATGTAACTGGTGAAAAAGCTGAATTTGATTTGAAATTCATCGATAACGAAATCCCAGAATTAACAGATGTTGCAGTTGTAGGTAAAAACACTGTGAAAGTAAAATTCAGTGAGCCAATGGACTTTGGAGAAGTTGGAGAAGACAAACTTGCTGATGAGAAGTATGAAGACAGCTTCGAAATCAAAATGGGTAAGAAAACTTACTCTGTAAAAGAAATTGAAGTATTGAAAAATGGTACAGAAGCAAACGTAAAAGTGAACGGTTCATTCACTGAAGGCGAACTTGAGTTAGACATTAATAGTGGTCTTGAAGACTTCGCAGGTTTCGATTTAGTACCAACAACAAAAACTATTGAAGTAGTTGTTGATACTGAAGCTCCTGAAGTTGTTGACTTCAAAGATGCTGAACCAAACAAAGTAACATTAGTATTTAACGAAGATATCGAACTTGATGGTGCGAAAAATGAAGATTTCTACCACACAAATACAAAAAATATGGTTAACAAATTCGAAGTAGAAGGTAATGAATTAACATTATACTTCGATGATAATGAAATGCCTGACGGTACGGCGTACGTATACATCGAGAAAGATGTTATCGTTGACCTATGGGATAATAAAGTAGAAGATAAAATCCGTACAGCTGTAGAAGTTACACGTGATGAAGAAGCACCAGAAGTTGATGAAATTGAAGCAACTGAAAATGAAGTAGTTGTAACTTTCTCTGAAACTGTAGATGAAGATTCTGCTGAAGATGAAGATAACTATACAATCCTGGACGCAGATGGCGATGAAATTGAAGATGCTATTCGCGTAGCTAAAAGCCAAGGTGCAGAAGTAACGTTGAAATTCTCTGACGACCTTGATAACGGTACGTATACGTTAGTTATTGATGGTGTAGAAGATACTGAAGGTAATGCAATTGAGAATCATTCTGAAGAATTCACAATTGATGATGAGGAAGATCCATCAGTAGCAGAAGTATTAGTTAATAGTAATGCAGCAGGCGATGAGCACACATTAATCGTTCGTTATAGCGAAGAGATGGATGTAGATGGAAAATATTCTATCCTTGATCTTGCAACTTATGATTTAGTATCAAAAGACCAAGATGGAAAAGTAGTAAATCGTATGAATCTTGAAGATATCGCAGATGAGAAAGATGTAGATGTAGATATTGATGCGATTGAAAATAACGAAGCAGTTGAAATTACAATTGAGGGTAAAAATATTGACGGATATGGTTTCTTATCTGTTGCACGTGCTGCTGATACAGCAGGGAATTACACTGCTGTAGGTTCAGAAGCATTGATTAAGGATGCTAAAACTACAAACTTTGATATTCAAGACGTAGTTGCAACAGCGAAAGATGAACTTGAAGTTCAGTTCGAAACTTATGTAGATGAAATAAAAGCTAGTGATTTTGCAGTATTAAATGCAGATGACGAAGTAATCGCGACAATTTCAAGCGTAGAAGAAATTGATAGCGATGAAGTAATCTTTGAACTTTCAGATGAAATTCCTGCAGATACTACAGGTTTGAAACTAGAGGTTACAGCTGAAAATCCTTCTACTAACAGTGTGTTTGGTACAACAATTAAAGCTGATGCATCAAAGGATATTACTGATGACATCGCGCCTTCTGTAGTAGAAGACGACAATGAAGTTCAAGAAGTAAAAGTAGATGCAACGAACAAAAAAGTAGAAATTACTTTTGATGAAGATGTACAATATGTAACTAATGGCACATTTGAAATCAACGGTGGTAATGTTGATATTAAAGAAATCACAGTAGCTGGAAATGTAGTTACAATTACAGTAGCTGATGATGAAACTGTTGAAATTGGTGACGATATTGAACAATTAGCTGCAATTGCTGATAAGCAAGGTAACAAAACAGATAAATTAAAGCTAGAAGTTGAAAAATAAGCAACACTGCGTAATTTTTTAGGCGCGAGAAGCTCTGTCAATTAGACAGGGCTTCTTTTTTTATTTTGTTACAAATAACTTTTATAAACTAATATCCAATTAAATTGTAATCAATAAGTGAAAATATTGTACTGTAATAACTGAAAATATAAATTAACGGACATAAATAACGTTATTTGACGAATCTTATAAACGAGTAAAGGAGGACGAAAGAATGAAACGATGGTTAGTATTAATGTTTGCAGCACTATTAGTAACAGGTTGTGCGCAACAAGATGAAGAGTACGAAACAAAGGAAAACCAAACAAAAGAAGAGCAAGCTCAAGAAACTGAACAAACTCCAGCAAACGAAGCAGAGACAGAAGCAGAAACTGAAAATAATACAGATACGGTTGAACAAGAAGCTCCAGCAACAACTGAAGATGCAGATCTTACGGAACAAATGAAGAATGAAGCTGGGATTGTAGAAGGTAAGATTTATACAAAAGAAGGTATAGCATATGGTACGATTATTTTTGAAGAAGGCATTTCAAATGAGGAAGCAAAGAAATTAGCTGAAACATATGCAAATAAAATGAAAGAAAAGTATGCAGATAAAACTGTTAACGTTCAAGGCGTTCGTGGAAGCGAAAACGTAGCGAATATTACATTGTAAATTCTACAGTATAATCCGTTATCCTTTGTTAGAAGCTAGTTGTATTCAACTTACTTTTAGCTAAAGGAGGGAAAATGTAATGGGTCGTCAAAAAAAAGGAAATGCAAATGCTCAACGTAATAACAATGCAAAGAAGATGGAGTTCAGGAAGAATGGAGCTTCAGATTCATATGCAGAAATTGAGCTAGAAAAAATGCAAAATAATAAAAGTGAATAATTAGTTGAAAGAAGCGACAGACACGTTTTGAGTGTGTTTGTCGCTTTTAAAATTATTGAGATACAGTTGACGATTAGCTTTAATACAAAAAATGGCTTACTTTAGGCATGTGTTTTTTTCCATTTTAGCTTAGATAAGAAGGCTAAAGGAAGTTCGGCGAATAACATGCCACTAAAAATGAGGAAACAACCAAGTAATGCAGTAGTAGTGAGGCGATCTCCTGCCCATAAGTACCCAGTTATAGCAGCGAAAACAGGTTCCATCGTAATGATTAATGCAACATGTGCAGGTGAAGTTAACCTTTGAGCATAGGTTTGGACAAGAAAGGCAATTGCTGTAGCGAATATTGCCGTTATGAATAATGAATACCAAAGTGCTTCATTATAGTAAATCTCTGATCTGAAGATTGCGTACCACGGTTCAAATAATATTGCACAGATTATACTCCATAATGTAACGACTGCAAGTTGGGTTGTTGTAAGTAGAAGGCTTGGGTATAGATGAGTAAATTTACTCGTGACGATTATGTGCATAGCAAAGGCAATCGCGCAAAGAAACGCAAGTAAATCCCCTCGATTTAGTTCAGTTGAATCTCCGAATGTTAACAAATAAAGGCCGATTAGTGCTAGAATTGTTCCGAATAGCGCACTAGGTTTTGGATATTGTCGTAGGAAAAAGTATGCGAAAATAGGGACTAGAACGACATTTAAACCTGTGAGGAAGCCTGTTTTAGATGAAGTTGTATAAATAAGTGCGAATGTTTGGAGTGCGAAAGCAACACATAACCAAGTGCCCATAATGAATCCAGACAGAAGTAATTTTTTTGTGATTTGCTGTAATAAGTGACGAGATACAATAACAATCCAACCGAATAAAAAAAGTGTAGCAAATAAAAATCGAATCGCATTAAAGGTGAATGGATCTAAAAGTTCAACTGCATTTTGGACAATGACAAATGCTGCACCCCAAATGAGGGCAACGAGTAGTAAGCTAAAGTCAGCAAAGAGTATTCTTTTCATCATTTTCTCCTCATACAAAACTATCGATATAGTATTACGTTTTTCGAATTGCTTGTTTTGCAAGTTCATCTGCGGCACGATTTGATTTACTAGGTATCCACTTAATAAAAAATAATTCAAATTGGTCTGAGAGTTGTAATGCATGTTCAAGTAGTGGTAAAAAACGTTGGTTCTTTGTAAACCGTTTTTCCATTGCTTGTTCAATTAATTTTGAATCTGTTCGGATTGAAATAATAGGATCATTTTTTTTAATGCAGATGTTTAAGGCGTGAATAAGTGCCCAATATTCTGCCTCATGATTAGACATCATGCCTAGAGGAATTGAATGTTGTTCGTGAGTCGTTTCACTTTTTATAAAAATGCCAGCTCCAGATGGTCCTGGATCACCTGCACTAGCGCCATCGATATAAACTTCAAGCAAGGTGGACACTCCTTTTTCGTCAGATAATTTGTATTTTAGCATACAATTAAAGATGAAAGTGCAATAGGAATAAAATAGATAATGGTAATCATCAACTAGCTTGTGCTGGTTCTCTCGTTAATCATATAGACTTATGAAGAGCAGAACATAAAATGACATGATTACAGTTTTTAAATTATTTAAAATGAATTGCTTTTTTTAGACCTCATGTATTTTTCCAAAGAAGCCTATGTCTAAAAAAATGTACTATACATGATGTGACAGAGTGTGGCAATAATACGATATAGTGCATCTGTTCATACTGTTCATAATAAAACTAAGGTTAATAAGAATTTATCTTCGAACTGCTTTGTAAATAACAGAGGTCTCTTTTAGTGTTACAATATTAGTAAATAGCTAAGTGTAACTTATTTTCTTTAGAAGTACTGTATGGAATAACAAACAATGGTTCAATAGATGGACAAAGATACAAATATTTAATGTGCGTTTGAACAAAATAAAAAGGAGGTGCGAAAAATGAAAGTTTCAATTGAATGGTTATATAAAGTACCAAAATCAAACAGCTTAATGTTACGTTCAGATGAATTAGATGTACATGAAGCGATTAAGGCGGCGAAAGACATTGAACGCACGGGTAGAGTTAAGTGGCTGAAGCTTATAGACGAACATAATGATGAATGGTCGGTCAAGAAGTTAGAACGGTATATAATGGAGCTTGATAAAGAACCTCATGACTTAGAAGTGTATTTTGATGGAAGTTATGACCTGACAACCTCTCAAGCTGGTGGCGGAGTTGTCATTTATTATACACAGGGAAGTATACGCCGAAGAATTCGGAAAAATGGAATTTTAGAACAAATTACATCTAATAATGAAGCTGAATATGCTGCACTTCATTTGGCGTTAACAGAGTTAGAATTGATGGGTGTTCATCATCTTCCTGTTATAATTCGTGGAGATTCACAAGTAGTTATTCAACAGCTACAAGGTGAATGGGCAGTATTTGATAAGGAACATAACCGTTGGATTGATCGAATCGAAGAGAAGCTTCAGGCAATGAAATTAAAGCCAACATATGAGTTAGTTGAACGGAAATTAAATGATGAAGCGGATCAACTTGCACATCAATCGTTAAAAGGAATTGAAATCGAAAGTGAAATGACTATCATCTAAATCAGTATAAAAATAGGGTGGGACGAAACGAATGCAACGAAAAAAAATCATCATAGAAGTAACTGAACTAATTGATACCTATTGTACAGATTGTTTTTTAAAAGCACATCATATTAAAGAACATGGGAAAAAACAGGCTCTTTCCTTTTGTATTAAAGAATGTACAGTCGGTGAAAAAATTCAATCGTATGGAAAGAAACTCTCATAAAAAAAGCATGTGACAATTGTCTCATGCTTTTTAAAATAATAACGTAAAGTGGTGTTTGCTATCTTCTGTAGTACAGTTGTATTAGGTTTAATGAAGAGCTTCACTCAATTGCTCTTGACAACGATTGATGAAAATTTGCTGTTGCGCAATGAATGCTTCGGATGAAGGATCAGTTTGTATAGACTGTAGTTGTTGCTTTGCGTTATTAAGTGCTTCCTGTGCAGCATCTAACGCATCTGGTTCCATGTTCATTGTTGCTGCACCAACCATTTTCTGAGCTGCTTTTACCGACATTTCAACTTGTTCCTGTTGATTAAATCCAAATTGCTTATCCATCATTAACACCTCCTGTAATTAATGTTTCACAAGTTAAGAAGGGCTATACTTAACTGATTCAGCTAATCGAGATGTTTTTATCAAGTATAAGCTGAAGCAATGATTCCTTCATAATTTACGAAGACAAGTGTCAGTAATCGTCTGGCTGGTTCAACAATTTTTTAGTAAGGGATGAAGGTCACCTACAGATAGAAGTTTCACTTTATATTGAAAAGTGATGCACATACTAATGAGTTATACTAGGGGTTTATTTATGTTATGCGACATTTTTTTTGTGATTTTTTGCAAAGAAAGCTCACTTAGTGTATGATAACGTTGTTATACTTAAATCATATTAGCTATTGTCAAGTGAAAAATTATAAATTTACTGATAAAGTAATGTTAAAATTCAATGTAACGATAGTGCACGCTTTCATGCTAAAAAAATGACCAACATTAACTTATCATGAAAAATACGATAGTCTAAATTATTTAGTAGCAAATACACAAATAAACAATAAAGTATAAACTGAATGTAAGAATGAAATTGGGGGTTTAGATTCAATGTTTGAAAGTCTACCACAAGGAATTAAAATTAGTATTGCGCGCTCAATTACAACAAGTTTCGAGCAATATATGAATCAGATTGAGTGGGATGAAACTGCTTATTCAACGAGTGAGTTTATTCAATACTGGCGTAAGTACTCTGAAGAACATGCATCGTGGTTTAATAAAGTTAATGAAGAAATGCGCATAACTCCTTCCTTTCATAAGGAGCTAACAGATAAAATTAATGAATTAATTGAGAAGGTATTATCTACTGCTCCTACAAAAGAACAGATGGACAAAATAGATGAACTTGTGAAAGAATTAGTTATTGAAGATGTTGATTACTGTTGTAAGGCAGAAGCGAAATATGTAATTAATAAGTTAACAATGGAAATCGAAAAAAAAAAGATAACTAATCCAACTGCAACAGAACGACAAATGCGTTATGCGTCAATTTTGTATTATCAAGCTTTTGATAAAGAACTTCCTGACGATGAGTACTCATTTGAGAAAATTCAAGAAATCATTGACGTTGCGCAAAAAGAGTTACAAGCACAGAAGCATACTCTAGTTGTTGAAAAAAATATGCCATTGCAATAACCAGCACATGTAACGTGTGTTGGTTTTTTAAATTTTTACTTAATTGATGAACTGAGGAGCAATAAATCATTAATTGGAACCATAAGCTACTATTATTCAATTAGTAATTAGAATTTTAAACGGAAATGGAAATGAAATTTTTGCAGAAAGTAATGCGTGATCAAATGGTGTGTAAGAAGGGAGGAATCATTAGATGTCTGTATTAAAGAAAATAAACAGAAAATTAAAAATATTAAAATTTGTTACTCTATTCATTGTTGTTTTTGCGTTGTTAACGGGTATATATGGCATGGCAAAACCTCTGCCAGAAGGAATTAGTTACTTAGGCAAAGAACATGTTGTTGCTGATATTGATTTCCTCTATGACTTAACCTATATGCAAGACGGTAAACAAATAAGAGAACAGCAAATATTTGAGAGAGTTTTTGAAACAATTGAAGAAGCTGAACAGTTTATCGTAGTTGATATGTTTTTATTTAATGATGATTATGAGCGAATGGCAATACAGGTAGAAAGTGCGGAATCAAAAACGAATCAGGTACAGTTCCCTAATATTTCTGAACAGTTAACAAACACACTTATTTCAAAGAAAAAGAGTGCACCAAATGTGAAGATTATCGTTATAACCGATCCAATTAATACATTTTATAGTTCGTATGATTCGAAGTTTATTAGTGATTTAGAAGCGAATGGAATTGATGTCGTATATACAGATTTGAAAAAGTTAAGGGACTCAAATCCTCTGTACTCAGGATTTTGGCGTTCGTATCTGCAATGGTGGGGAACATCAGATGATGGATGGTTAACGAATCCATTTAGTCCAGATTCACCTGAGGTAACTGTAAGGTCATATTTAAATTTGTTAAACTTTAAAGCGAACCATCGTAAAGTACTCGTAACCGAGAAACAAGGTCTTATTACATCGGCAAACCCACATGATGCTAGTGGGTATCATTCTAATATAGCTTTCATAGTGAAAGGTAGTATTTTACAAGATCTATTAGAATCAGAAATGGCAATTATTCGTTTTTCAGGGGAAGATGTTCCGAATATACAAATTCCGAACAATGTGAATGAAAATGACGGATTGAAAGTACAATTACTCACGGAAGGTAAGATTCGTCAAGAAATGCTTGATGTGATAAAAGCTACTGAGGCAGATGATATTATCAACATAGGTGTCTTTTATTTATCTGAGCGAACACTTATTAAGGAGTTAATAAACTCAGCTAATCGAGGAGTAACGGTAAACGTCGTTCTTGATCCGAATAAAGATGCATTCGGTCGTCAGAAAAACGGGATACCGAATCGACAAGTTGCGTATGAATTAACGAAGAAAAGTGATGGCAAGATCAATATTCGTTGGTATAATACGAATGGAGAACAGTTTCACACGAAGATGATGTTCGTGCAATCGGGTGATCAAGCAACAGCTTTTGCTGGTTCAGCTAATTTCACAAGACGAAATATACGAGATTATAATCTAGAAACAGATTTTAAGATTACGATTCCGAAGACACATCCGTTAGAAACTGAGCTTGATAATTATTTTGAACGAATCTGGAATAATGATTCTGGAACATATACAGTAGACTATGAGCAATATCAGGACCATTCTAAGTTTAAGTACATGTTATATCGTTTCCAAGAGTGGTCAGGAATTTCGACGTTTTAATAGAAAAAACATGTTCTGATTGAATTGTAGATAAAAGAAGACCTCCTTTAATTAAAAGGGGGTCTTCTTATTTTAATAATAATTTTACTGTTTACCATGAAAGTCCTCTTTATTGAAGAATCTTTGAATATGTTGGGGTACCACGAGTACATCTTCAACCTTAACCTTATTATCTTCCATGAGCGGTGTCAGTCGAACTAACAGCATTTTGTCATTATCAAAAGTGATTAATTCATAATTGCTGTGTAACGAACGAGCAGTTATTATATCTTGAAGTTCATTGAATTTTCCTTTTGAAATCGTGTCTTTTCTATTATCAGAAAACAAACTGTTAAATTCCTCATAATCGTTATTTTCAATTGCTAGTTTCATTAACCAAGTTGTGTTCTGAGCACTATTCGGTTTTATGTAATTGTCTTCACAACCTGAGACAAAAAGAGAAAATGATAAAAAAATAATTAAAGAAATGGTTACTCTCATTCTTTCCCCCTCCAAGTAAGTAATTAATCGTACTAACACGGTCTCTTACTACTTTATATCATCTGTTTTTACTTTATTAATACTATCAAAATGATTAACAGTGGTATACCATTTTATGTATAGTTGTTCGGTAGAAATAGTTCTACGTATATTTTTAATAAAACTCATGAACTGATAATGATATTTTAGGTTTTTACGAACATTTTTTGTGATTAAATAAAAAATGTTCGTTTTTAACGTTGACGTATATATGAGAGTTTGATATATTAATCCATGGTGTTTGAATTAATACAAAAATAATCATATAAATTTAATTAATAAATTGACACGGGGGAATTAGAATGAGCAACTATGATGTAATAGTAGTCGGTGCAGGTCCAGCTGGGATTTTTGCGTGCTACGAAATGACTGTTAAAAAACCAGATGCAAAGGTATTATTAATCGATAAAGGTCATGACATCTATAGTCGACGTTGCCCGATATTAGAAAAGAAAATTTCAAAGTGTCCACCAGCAGCAGGTAGGAAAGAGTTTGCAGGCTGTTTGCCAGCTTGTTCAATTACAAATGGTTTTGGTGGTGCTGGTGCTTATTCAGATGGAAAATTTAATATTACTAGTGAATTTGGTGGTTGGATGACAGATTATTTACCAGATTCACAAGTAGTTGAGCTTATAAAATATGTTGATCAGATTAATTTGCAGCACGGTGCAACGGAGTCAATTACAGATCCATTAACACCTAGAGTCAAAGAGATAGAAAAAAGAGGTTATGCGGTTGGGTTGAAGTTGTTGCGTGCGCAAGTACGTCACTTAGGGACTGAGCAAAACTTAGAAATCTTAAAAAGCATCTACGAATATTTGAAAGATAAAGTGGAGATGAGGTATAAGACAGAAGTTGAAGATGTTGTAACGGAAAAGAATAACGGAAAGCATATTGTTAAAGGGATAAAGTTGAAAAACGGAGAAACGTTACACGCGCAAAAAGTGGTCATTGTACCTGGGCGTGATGGCTCGAAGTGGCTTACAAATATTATTAAAGGTCGTCGCCTTAAAATGACGAATAATCAAGTTGATGTAGGGGTGCGTGTTGAAACTTCTGACGTAGTGATGGAGGAAATCAATGAACATTTGTACGAAGGGAAATTTATCTTCAATACAAGTGTTGGAACGAGAGTACGAACGTTCTGTAGTAACCCTTCTGGTCATGTTGTTGTTGAAAATCATTCTGGTACGATGCTTGCAAATGGTCATGCATATAAAGATCCGAAATTAGGAAGTAACAATACGAACTTCGCATTACTTGTGTCACATAAGTTTTCTGATCCATTTGACCAACCAAATGAGTATGCTCATGAAGTATCATCTTTAGCAAACCGTTTGTCTAATGGAGGGCTCATTGTCCAAAAATATGGAGATATTTTAAAAGGACGTCGTTCGACAGAACAACGTATTCAAGAAGGTTTCCTTGAACCGACATTAAAGGAAGCAGTTCCGGGGGATCTAGGTCTTGTTCTTCCATATAATACAATGAAGAGTCTGATCGAAATGACAGAAGCATTAAATCATGTTTCGCCTGGTCTTGCAAGTGAACATACGTTGTTTTATGGTGTTGAGGCAAAGTTTTATTCAGCTCGTCCTAAATTGGATGAAACATTTGAATCTGAAATTAATGGTCTTTACGTTGGTGGAGATGGAGCTGGTATAACACGCGGCCTAGCCCAAGCGAGTGCATGTGGTGTTTGGATTGCACAAAACTTACTAAAACATCTAAACTAAAATTGTATGTATGTTTTAATGATGTAGTTGAGACAATACTCCCAAAATAAAATAATAATATAGTTAATCGAGTATAAAATTGAAATGATTTTATACTCGATTTTGTATGTAGTTTAAAATATGTTTGGAAGAACATAACTGAATGAAATAAATACGTGGCGGATTAACTGGAAGTTCAAGCTGACGATATCATAGATGAAAATGATAGATTAAAATTCTCAACAACAAATTCTTTAATTATACAAATTTGCAATGTTTGCATGCATGATTAATCTAGTAAAATATACATATACTAACATAGTTTTCAATGTTCATTTTACGGTAAGTCCTTAAATCATACTTTTGGATATAACTGTTCGTTTAACTGCTGAACAGGGTATCATATATTGTCCTAATACAATTTAGGGAGGGCGACATCATGTATAGAAGAGAACAATTGAAGAGAATTGTAGTTTTCGTAATACTCTTAGTTTTATCTGTTAATTTAACATATTCAACAGTAGCTTCAGCAAATGAATTAACCACAGATTTCAAACTAGGGAAGTGGCAAATGATTGTAGATGGGAAGTCTGGAGAGGGAGCATTTTTCTATCGGTTTGATTTCAAAGATGAGAATAGAGTAACAGTTATAAAGCAATATGGTGGGAATAATCTTGAGGAAGAAAAAACTTGGACGATTAACGGTAATATTTTAACAATCAATAGTGAAAGTAATGCATCGATTACTGAATTTGATAAAATTCCACTTGTGGTAAATGAAGATGGTGATCTATTATATAAGAATGGTTTTTATGAAAGCGTTGCCAAAGAACATAATAGCCCATTATCTATCTTTCACTGGGTTATGATTTTAATCGTTTTAATGGGTTTAAATGAATTGTTCCGTAAATCAAAATGGGCAAGTATTATTTTTTATTTTATTTTACCGATAGCATTATTACCGTTATGGACAAGTTACGGTGTTACATATTGGTTTAAATGGGTTAAGGTATATTCAGTTGTGGGTGCTAGTGCTTGGTTTATATTGATGAGGTATACGAAGCTAGGAGGCTTAACATCTGCAAAGCTAATAGCAGCCTTATTTTTAGCACTGAACATCGCTGAAGCGGTAACACAGGATTTTACAATGGGTTATTTACCTAATATTCTTAACGGAATAGCAGGTGTACTATCAATTGCTACTTTGTTTTATGGCTTTAAAGATATGTATATTGATAATAGTAAAGAGTCTGATATGTTATGGACAAAAATGCCCCTTCTCTGGATTATAGCTTATGATATTTGGAACTGGGTATTTGTTTATTTGAATTTCCCTGGTTCAGCATCTGCGCAATTTATGGTGTTACTATCATGTACACTACCAGCAATGTTTATAAAAAAAGGGACTTGGCTACAAGCTCGAGCATTTACATTAGCTGCTTGGTTCATGTATTATTTTACATTCCCACGGTTTACCGAGTCTGTAGAATTACTCGTTCCACGTAACGATACGTTAATGTTATCAGTAGCAGTAATTAGTTTAATTGCAAATGCAGCTTACGCATATATATATATGAAACGAATTATAGTTACAAAAAAACAAGGTAAAATGGCTTTTGTGTAAAAAGTTAATTCTTGATTGTAAAAGTTAAGCTGATATGACAAAATATAACTAATGATAAAAACGTAGGGTATATTGTAACAATCCCTACGTTTTTATTTTTCTGAATAGACCTTATGATATAGGTTGCTATGTTAAATGAGCATCACTTCGATTTAGTACGTGGCCTAAGTTGGTAGAAGGAGATACGAGTAGTTGAACTATATAAATAAGCATATTTTATAAGGTGTATTGTCTTTTTTATGGTAATTTAAAAATGGTAAATAGTTTATTAGAAGGAGAGATTTTGAGGATGAAAAAGTTGTTCTTTATCCCATTGTTAGTATTACTTATATTAAATGGTTGTAAATCAAATGTAGAGAATGAAGATATATTTCAATACAAAGATACTTATGTAGGTAGTGGTGGTACAGTTGGAAATATAATATTAAGGTTACCTAATCCAAGTGGTGAAAATACGAATGGATTGGAACTTAAAACGACAGAAAAACCGTATGGGATTATTATTAATTACATTAATAGTGATACAACAGATGAGATAAATAAAAACTACGAAGAGATTGCATTGTATAATGCCTCATTCCTATTTGCATTAGTAAAAAATGTAGATTGGGTTACTTTCAATTTCGTAGAACAAGAATATACAGTAACAAGGCAAGAATTACAAAACTGGTATGGTAAAGATTTAAGGGAATTTTCAGATGAGAATGAACTTAGTCAATTCATTCAAAAATACCTAGAGGATGAAAATAAAGCAAAACAATTTTTAAACTAACACCTAAATATATTAAGATAAGCTTCTATTAAAAGCTCAGACCTGATTCTGAGCTTTTTTTGTGTGATTATTTTTTAGAATTCGATTTCTAATCTGAGTTTACTCTACAAAATAAAAATGATTGCTTTTAAATGGGGATTTGTCTGCTAGTAAAATTTTTAAGTGGGAAAAATTACGATTATGAGTGGGTCATACTAATGGAAAAGGTGTAAGTCTAAAGTGAATTGTTGAAATAAGTAGAGAATAAGAGTAAACGATAGTGTAAGCGTTTCATAAGAGAGATGAGACTATATAACTAAATAATCTGAAAATAGACAAAATTCAGTTTGTGTAATAATATCTAACATTATATGTTAGATATGAAGAGGGTAGGTGACGTAATGGTTACAGTACAAACCCATTTGGATTTCGTATGGATCTTAATAGCTTCAATATTAGTATTTTTCATGCAAGCTGGCTTTACAGCACTTGAAGCGGGTTTGATTCGAGGGAAGAATTCAATAAACGTAGCTATGAAAAATGTATCAGATCTAGTAGTGTCCTCTCTTATATTCGCATTTATAGGATTCGGGATTATGTTTGGGCAATCAGTTGGAGGTTGGTTTGGTCAGGATTCGTTTTTCTTGATGTCATTTGGTCAAGATCCATGGGACTATGCGTTTATGTTATTTCAGATTGTTTTTGCTGGTACAGCTGCTACGATTGTTTCAGGTGCTATTGCTGAACGAGTGAAGTTTTCAATTTATTTAATTGGAACCTTTTTTATTGTAACGATAATTTATCCTGTTTTTGGTCATTGGGCATGGGGGAGTTTATGGAAGGGTGATCAAACTGGGTGGTTAGAAAGGTTAGGGTTCATGGATTTTGCTGGTTCAACGGTTGTTCATGCAATCGGTGGTTGGACAGCTTTTGCGGCTTGTTTGGTTATTGGACCACGTATTGGAAAATATGATGAATCAGGAAAAAGTATTTCATTTTCTCCGTCTAACACAGTGCTAGCTGCAATTGGTGTTTTTATTATTTGGTTGGGTTGGTTTGGTTTTAATGCAGGTTCGATGACACAAGCTAATACGAGCATTGCATTAATAGCATTGAACACACACCTTGCAGCTGCTGGTGGTGGAATTGGTGCCATGTTTATTAGTTTATTTTTAAGTAGAAAAGTACGAGTTGAACATCTATTGAATGGCGTATTATCAGGGTTGGTTTCAGTAACTGCAGGTGTGAATATACTTGGACCACTCGCTGCAACTGTTATCGGTGTTATTGGTGGAATGATTGTTGTATTTAGTATTCGTTTTATTGAGGAGAAATTGAAAGTTGATGATGCTATTGGAGCGATTTCAGTCCACGGTGTATGTGGGGTATGGGGAACGATTGGGTTAACGTTTTTCGTTGAAGCTGACAAGCTAGTTACAGGTTCATTCCTTACTCAATTAACTGTGCAAACAATCGGTTCAGTTGTTGCATTTGCATGGGCTTTTGTCATTGGGTTGGTTGTATATAAAGGGATATCATTATTTACACCATTACGCCCTTCAAAAGAAGATGAAATAATAGGGTTAAATATATCAGAACATGGTGCAACTAATGCCATGCTCGAAACGCTTACAGCAATGAATGAAATTGCAGCTATAAAGGGTGACTTAACTCGACGCATGAAAGTAGTTAATGGAGAAGATACTGCAGAAATCAATCAAACATTTAATCGAGTGTTAAGTACATTGAATAGCCTCTTTAATCAAGTAAAGAAAAATTCCTCATATGTTCATCATTCTTCATCTGAGATACTTGAATATATGAACGTTCTTAAGCTACAGACAGATACGCAAATGAATGACGTTCATCTAGCATATGAACACATAGAAAATACTTCTAACTGGTTAGTTAATGAAATACAATTAGAAGACCAAGTGATTGCATCTATCCAAGGAGCATTTGCTTATATGGAGGAAGTTGCTGATGAAATTAGAACGATTAAAGAAAGAGTAAATGATCTTTCGAGTATCGTCACAGATATTTCTTATGTAAATGGAGAGACAGTAAAAAGTCTCGTTTCATTCAATGATAAAATTTCTGATATTGCAAAGTTCTCTACGGAAAGTCAGGGTATGATAGATACAATTACTTATTTATCAGATAAAATTAACGTGCTTGCACTTAATGCAGGAATCGAAGCGACTCGTGCAGGTAAATATGGGAAAGGTTTTGTAGTTGTAGCTCAAGAAATTAAACAACTTGCAGATAAGTCCAAATCCTCCACTAATAATATTAGAACAGTACTGGGGAACACGGTAGATACAATCAAAGACGGAGAAAATGAACTTACCCTCTTTGCTGAAACATTTGATCGATTAAATTTAAAATTTCAGTTAATGCCGAATGCATTCTCTAAAATTGATAATCAGGTTAGTCGAATATATACATGTATGTGTTCGTTTGTGGAGAATTTACAAAAGGTAAATGAAGATACTTCGAAGATGCAAAAAGGAAAATTACTTCAGCTTGAAACATTTGAATCTATGCATAACAAATTTCAAACTGTCTACGATCAAATGAGTGAAAGCTTTGATATTGTAAATGGAATGACGCAACAAATACAACAAATGCAAGCACAAAGTCATTCCTTAAAGAAGTCTGTTGATCAATTTAAAACAAAATAAGTGAAGCTTTCTTATCTATAACAACAATGCCTGAGTGTCGATGTATACAGAAACGAAAAACATAACACATAATTCTTACAAAATTGTGAAAAAAGAGGGTTAAATGCACTCTTTAGATAATTATGTTAAATAGTGTTACAAACAAAAGGGGGTCTTGTAGTTGAGTTTAAAAACTGCTGATTTGTGTGATGAATTTTCTAGTGAAATTGGTGTATGTCACTTACAGTTTGAATCATTTGGTGGCAAGGCGTCTTTTAGTGGGAAAGTGTCTACAGTTGAGGTTTTTGAGGACAATGTGCTAGTTAGAGAAAGCTTAGAATCAGCTAAAGAGGGTAGTGTAATTGTAGTCAACGGTGGAGGTTCAAGAAGGTGTGCTTTGCTTGGAGATCGTCTTGGAGAAATTGCAGTTTCACGTGGAGTGGCTGGCATCATTATTAATGGTTGTGTGCGTGATTCAAGTGAACTTAAACAGTTAGACTTAGGTGTATTTGCATTAGGGACTATGCCGTTGAAGAGTAATAAAAAAGGTGAAGGTAAGGTAGGTGTACCAGTTAAGTTTGGAGGGGTAATGTGGAGCGAAGGTGATTATGTATATGCTGATGAGGATGGAATTGTAATTTCTGATAAACCACTTGCATTAGAAAGTTCAGAAGAACAAATGACAAATGCGTAGAGAAGAGCCCGGTTTTAAACTGGGCTTTTTCTTATTAATAAAACATCAGATGAGCAGATGATTCACAAGATTGTCACACTCTTTAAGTAATGAAAGCGCTATAATTAAATTATGAAAAAGGTTAGTTGTTAGTGTGAAAGGAAATGAAACCGTTTTAGTAATTATTGAATCAAATAATATATGTGAAATAAAGAACATAATAAAGAGGGTGAAACAGCATGAGAAAATATGTATTTGTGATTACTGATAAGTTATTAGGGCTTCATGAAGAATGTATTGAAGCAGGGGGAATGTATGAAGCATTTACAAAGGTTAATCGTCTTGCAAAAGAGCGTTATATCGAATGGAATATACAATTAAAAGGGGTTATTTACTAAAACGTGGGTGAGTATTTGCGTTGAAATGAAAGGGCAGCTAACAAATGAACTGCACCTCTAATTGTTAGATTATGTGTCTAACAACTGAGGTGCAGTTCACAAATAGCTGTCTTTTTATTTTTATCTAAATTTCAGCATATTATTTTTGTTGATATTTATTTAATAAGTTGTCCAATTCTTGGCTATGTTTTATAGTGATTTCCGATAAGAACCCACGTTCTTTAGCTGCTTTCATCATTTCTTTACGTTTTTTCTCAATGTCTAAAAGTAACTGTTTACACATGCTCGACATGTCATGTAAACTCCTTTTAAATTCTAAGTGTATTGTCTAATTATGGAATGGATATAGCATTAGTATGCAATAAAGCTTTATTGCTGTAAAGGGATTTTTGTAAATTTTACATATGAAAATTATGGAATATGTTATTTTACTAATAATACTAGTCCAATTTCATTCAATTATTAGTTTAAATGCCATTGAGAGGTATGGAATATCTTAAAATTCAAAAAAAGTGAGACACCACCGTCATAATTAGATGGTGGTGTCTCGTATCAAGATTATTCCCAAATGAAAGGAGTGTTCTGATAAACACAATAATTTAACCAGTTGTTAAATAATAAGTTAGCGTGAGAACGCCAAAGGTTCATCGGTTGAGCAGTAGGATCATTGTTCGGATAATAGTTTAAAGGAAGCTTAATTTTGATGCCTTTTTCAATATCTCTGTCATATTCCTCTTTTAATGTTATTGAATCATACTCAGGGTGTCCTGTAACGAAAATATGTTTTCGATCTTTAGAAGCCACTAGGGATACGCCAGCTTCATCGCTTAACGAAAGAATCTCTAATTCATCTATAGCATCTATATCTTCTTTATTCGTCATCGTATAACGTGAATGAGGAACATAAAATAAGTCATCGAAACCTCGTAATAGTGGTACTTTTTTATTGAATGTGTGATGAGGGAAAACACCAAAACATTTTTCAGTAAGTGGGTATTTTGGCACGTTATAATGATAGTATAGTCCAGCCATAGCACCCCAACAGACATGTAGGGTGGAAGTGACGTTTGATTTTGACCATTCCATAATTTTTTCTATTTCTTTCCAATAAGTTACCTCTTCAAAGTCAAGGTGTTCAATAGGTGCACCAGTAATGATCATGCCATCATACTTTCGTTGTTGCACCTCATCAATCGTTCGGTAGAAATTTTTTAAATGTTCTTGTTTTGTATTTTTTGAAACGTGTGTTTTAGGATGTAGAAAAGTAATGTTCACTTGCAGTGGTGAATTTCCTAATAATCGTAAAAATTGTGTCTCTGCTTTTTCCTTTTGTGGCATTAGATTTAAGATAACGATATTTAATGGGCGAATGTCTTGATGGTATGCACGTTCTTCCTCCATGACAAAGATATTTTCCTTCTCTAAGATTCCTTTTGCCGGTAAGTGTGAGGGGATGTTGATTGGCAATGAATACACTCCCTTTTCTTTTCTATTAATATGTGAAATTCTTAAGTGCTTGCGTGATTCTTCTTATTATAGGAAGGTTACGACTATTGTTCAATGATTATTTTTATAATTTGAAAAGTTTCTTCAATTTGTTTCGTTGGCAGTTCGTTTTCTTTTTTGTTATCGTAAAGTTAGAGAAAACAATATATAGACAGGGAAATTAAGGGGAGGAATGAACGATTGAAGATAAAATCAATTGAGCCAACACCAAGTCCAAATACAATGAAGATTATTTTAGATACAATTCTAAGTCCAGGTGAACGTAATCATTATAAGAAAGAACATAGTGATAATGCACCTCATTTTATTCAAGAGCTTTTACGAATTGAAGGTGTTACTAGCGTTTATCATGTATCGGATTTTGTTGCATTGGACCGTCATCCTAAGTTTGACTGGAAACAACTTCTTAAAAGTGTCAGAAAAGTATTTGGAGATGAGATTGAGACATCGGGTGATGAAGCAACATTTAATGAAAGTTTTGGTGATGTGAAAGTATTTGTTCAAATTTTTGCAGGCATTCCGATGCAGATTAAACTAACTGATGGAGAACTAGAGACTCGCCAAGGACTTCCAGAACGGTTTATGGAAGCGATTATGACGTTAACTAAGCAGGCTGATAACATTGTAATGGAACGTGAGTGGAAAGAATATGGCATACGTTATGGTGATATGAATGAGATTGGTGAAGAGGTAGCGGATGAAATAGAAGCGGCTTATGATATAGATCGTTTATCAAACCTTGTTCGTCTAGCTCTGCTTCCGAAAGAAAAAATAGCAGTGGAATCGAATAAAACGACTTATCAAGTAACATTTGAGATGATGGAGCATGCAGATTGGAAAAAACGTTATGCAGCATTAGAGCAAATGAACCCTAAAAAAGAAGATTTACCAATTTTAGAAAAGGCCTTGGATGATGAGAAACAGTCAATTCGTCGTTTAGCTGTTGTATATTTAGGTATGATTGAAGATGCTGATGTGTTGCCATTATTAGAAAAAGCGATGTTAACTGATAAATCAGCGATGGTACGAAGAACTGCTGGAGATGGGTTCTCAGATTTAGGAGATGTAAGAGGCATCCCTGCGGCAATGAAAGCTCTTGAAGATAAAAATAAGCTTGTCCGTTGGCGTGCAGCAATGTTTTTATATGAAGTTGGTGATAAACAAGCAATACCAGCTCTAAAAAAAGCTACAAGTGATCTTGAATTTGAAGTTGCATTACAAGTGCAAATGGCGATAGAGCGCATTGAAGGTGGAGTAGAAGCGAAAGGCTCTGTATGGAAACAAATGACTGAATCGATTTCGAAGAACCCTAGTTAAATAAAAATGCACCACGATTGTTAAATACAAGACCAACAATCGGAGGTGCATTTTTTTATGATTAGAACTACTGCACAAGGAGATAGCTACAATAAATCGGTTTCGAAGTGGAGAAAAGAGTATGTTGTAGAATAAGTATTATTAATGATATGAAAGAAAGTATATATGTATAAAATGGATCTTGCAGAATTGTAAGCGATTACTTAAAAGATTGAATAAAATGATTTTTCTAAAAATATTGAAATCATATAAAAAAAGATTTATAGTGTTTAAAAATACTTTTTTCGAATTGCCAAACAGAGCAAATGTTTAATTAAATTTTATTGGCAATCTATTGAAGCGAACTAACTATTAGGGGGATGAATGATGGCAGAAGAGAAAAGAGATCTACGTATTCGGAGTAAGGTGATTAGTGAAGGGGAAGCGCGTGTTCCCAATCGAGCAATGCTTCGAGCGGTTGGATTTACAGATGAAGATTTCAAAAAACCAATGGTTGGTATTGCTAGTACATGGAGTGAAGTAACTCCTTGCAATATTCATATTGATGAGTTGGCTCGCCGTGCGAAAGCAGGAGCTAAAGAAGCTGGTGCAGCACCAATGATTTTTAATACGATTACAGTTTCTGATGGCATTTCGATGGGAACAGAAGGAATGCGTTTTTCTCTTCCAAGCCGTGACGTAATTGCTGATTCAATCGAAACGGTTGTTGGCGCTGAAAACCTAGACGGTGTTGTAGCAATTGGTGGATGTGATAAAAACATGCCTGGTTGTATGATCGCGATTGGTCGTATGAATTTACCAGCGGTGTTCGTATACGGAGGAACCATTTCTCCAGGTAATCTAAAGGGAGAAGATATAGATATTGTTTCTGCATTTGAAGGTGTCGGACAATATAATAGCGGTACAATTGATCGTGAAGGGCTTCATGAAGTTGAATGTCATGCATGTCCTGGTGCAGGTTCATGTGGTGGTATGTATACAGCGAATACGATGGCATCAGCAATTGAAGCAATGGGTATGAGTCTACCTGCAAGTGCTTCGAATCCAGCAGAATCTGATTATAAACAGGATGATTGTGCGAAAGCAGGTGCTGCAGTTTATCATTTGCTTGAGCGAGATATTCGACCTCGAGATATTATGACGAAAAAGGCGTTTGAAAATGCGATCACTGTTGTATTGGCGCTTGGTGGTTCAACGAATGCGGTTTTACATTTACTTGCAATGGCTCATTCTGTTGATATTGACTTAACACTTGAAGATTTTGAACGCCTTCAAAAGAAAGTGCCACACATTGCGGACTTGAAACCGAGTGGAAAATATGTCATGCAAGACTTACATCGTATCGGTGGCGTTGAAGCAGTCATGAAACTTCTAAATAAGGAAGGCTTCATTCATGGTGATTGTTTAACCGTAACAGGAAAAACGGTCGCTGAGAATCTTGAGCAAGCATCAGACTTAACTGAAGGTCAGACAATTATCACGCCAATTGATAAGCCGAAGCGTAAGGATGGTCCACTCGTTATTTTAAGAGGAAACCTTGCTCCAGAGGGTGCTGTTGCAAAAATAAGTGGTTTGAAAACAACGAATATCACTGGACCAGCAAAAGTTTTTGATTCAGAAGAAGAAGCAACGAAAGCTGTTTTGGATGATAAAGTACAAGCTGGTGATGTAGTCGTTATTCGTTTCGAAGGACCAAAGGGCGGTCCTGGGATGCCGGAAATGTTGTCTTTAACAGCAATCTTAGTTGGTAAAGGGCTAGGTCATTCTGTTGGGCTTATAACTGACGGGCGCTTCTCAGGTGGTACGCATGGTCTTGTAGTAGGTCATGTTGCTCCTGAAGCACAAGTAGGTGGTCCAATCGGCTTGTTACAAGAAGGAGATCTCGTAACGATAGATAGTGAAAATTATGAATTAAGTGTAGATGTATCACCTGAAGAGATGGAACGTCGCAGAAATGAATGGAAGGCACCTGAACAAAACCTTCGTGGTGTTTTGGGTAAGTATACACGACTTGTTTCATCAGCTTCAAAAGGTGCAGTTACTGATTAAGATTAAACCTCTGTGATTTTTTATTTGTCACAGGGGTTGTTTCATTATGAGGATATTCCTCATAATTAAGAGTATCAAGTTCATATAGTTATGTTAATTTGAAAATGAGTGTACATAACTTGACTTGAAGGATATTTAGAAAAAGAATTTAGAATAGATGTATTCTATAATTTGAGTATATACATTATTATTTAATAGGAAACTGAATGTAACTGTTTGCGTTAACACTATGACTATAGTATATTTTTTATTGAAATATGAATGTGGAGGTCATTATATGTACAATGCTTATGATGAATATATGAAACAGGTTGTAAAACCAATGCGTGAAGAGCTTACACAAGCTGATTTTTCTGAATTAACTAGCAGTGAAGAAGTCGTGGATTTTATGGAAAATGTAGAAGGAACGACTTTGGTTGTAGTGAATTCAGTATGTGGTTGCGCTGCAGGGCTTGCTCGACCAGCTGCAATTCATTCACGTACACTTGATAAGAAACCTGATCAATACGTAACAGTATTTGCTGGTCAAGACAAAGAGGCTACAATGAGAATGCGTGAATACTTTACAGGAATCGAACCATCTTCTCCATCAATGGCTATTCTCAAAGGAAAAGAAGTTGTACACTTCATACCACGACATGAAATTGAAGGCCATGAAATTAGTGAGATTGTTGAGAACCTGAATAAGGCCTATAATACACATTGCTAATCTTTAAGCGCTAGGAATAATCCAAGCGCTTTTTTATTTTGATAAAATTATGCATTTATAAGTTTGAAAGAGTGTCATTTTTCTAATAAGGATAATTTGAATTATTGAATAAAGGACAAAGGTTGTATTGTGTTTGAAGAATTCTTGTTATAGGCTTTTGTTAGGCAAAGCATTTTAACTAAGGCAGGGAGGATTCTCACATCATGAAGAAATTAGTTACAATTGTTAGTGTCATATTTTTAATGATTTTTGGTACAAGTATTAGTTTCGCAGAAGAAATAAACGTTTATATCGATAATCAGCTAATACTATTTCAAGATGAAAAACCTTTATTAGAAGACGGACGAGTTTTATTACCAGTTCGAGCTGTACAAGAAAGTATGGGAGCTGAACTAAAATGGAATCCAGAAACTGAGCAAATTTATAGTACAAAAGAACAGGGAAATGCGAAAACGAGCATTTTATATCGCATTAATTCTCCGTATACGTATAAACAGTTTTATGAGAATAACTACAACAAACAATATATTGAGATGATTGATACTTCAGCAAAAGTGAAAAGAGGTCGTACCTTTATTCCGTTACGCTCAGCAACAGAATCATTCGGTTATGATGTTATTTGGAAGGAAAATGAAAACGCTGTATATTTGAAAAGTAATCCAACGATAAAACCAAAAGATTCAACTCAACAGTATGTAATGGAAGGTGATTTTTTTAAGTTGAAAGAGATTGAGAAGGAGATATTCTTTTTAACAAATAAGGAGCGTGTTAAGCAAGGTTTGAAGCCCTTCATTCTTGATGTGAATGTATCAAAAGTAGCGCAAATAAAGTCAGCTGATATGTATAATAAATCATATTTTGACCATACTTCACCAACATATGGATCGCCGTTTGAGATGATGAAGCAATTTAATATTGAATACATTGCAGCAGGAGAAAATATCGCAGCAGGATATTCATCAGCTGTAGAAGTGACAAATGGTTGGATGAAAAGTCAGGGTCATAGGGAAAATATTCTAAATGAGGACTTTACTCGAATCGGTATTGGATATTATGAGGCAGACAATAATTATCGTACATATTATACACAGCTTTTTTCAAAGCAACAAAGAGATGTTAAATAGTTTTATAGCAATGAAGGAGTAATCGTATATGAACGTAGTGATAACGACTGCAGGAAAAGGGAATTCAACCTTAAATGAAGAGGTTTATCGGACAGCAAAGCTTCTCAATGCACAACCAATTGTAAGAGGTACACATTCAATTGAAGCACTCATGAATCAATATGAGGCGGACATCCTTGTCATCGGAAAAAAACGTTATACGTGGTACCCGTTAGGTGGGGGTGAACCTGTTTTTTTTCATCCAAATGGAGCGATGTTTCGGTTGAAACGATTATTAAAGGGAGAACTCGATTCTTTCGTAGTTGCTACGGGGCTGTCTGAAGGAATGAGTATAATAGATTGTACATTGGGTCTTGGTGCAGATAGTATTGTTGCTAGTCATAGTGTAGGAGAAAGTGGATATGTTCGTTCATTAGAGGTTCATCCGTTGCTCGCATTTCTCGTTCAGCATGGTTTACAAACTTATGAATCCAATGTTATTGAGATAGAGAATGCGATGAGGAGAGTAAACGTTGTGAATGCCAATTATCACAACTATCTACAGGAACTTGATGATAATAGTTTTGATGTTGTGTATTTTGATCCGATGTTTACAGCTGGTGCGATTGAATCAGATGGAATAAAAGCAATTAAACAAGTTGCATTTTATGAGCCTATTACGAATGAAATCATTAACCAAGCAAAAAGAGTCGCACGTAAACGTGTTGTTCTAAAAGACCATTATAGAAGTAGTAGGTTTGAACAATTTGGATTTGTCCAGCAAAAACGTAAGACATCCTCTATTCATTTCGGAGTGTTAGAAGTTAATGAATAACATCAAATAACGTGGATACCTTAACAAACAGGGAGGTGTTCACATATGGGAAAGCGTAAACAGGACCCATCAAAAGCAGGGTTAAGTTCACCAAATATAGAAGGACAAGGAACAACAAACGAAGAAACTGGAAAGTATGAAGTAGATAGTAGTCGTAAAAAACAACGTGGTTTTAAAAACTAGGCAAGCATAAGAAAAGTCAGTAAATCGTACTGGCCTTTCTTATGCTTGTATTTTTATATGAGTGTAATAGATTGAAAGTTTAATCTTTTGCTTCATATGTTAAAATAAGGATGAGATTGAATGGCGGAGGCGGGATTATGTTTTCAAAATTAGCAAAATCATTTCCAACTAGCATTTTTAGTGAACTTGCGGATTATAAAGCTGAAAAAATAGCAGAGGGGTTAGATTTGATAGACTTGAGCATTGGTAGCCCTGATCTACCACCGCCAATATGGATTCGTGATGAAATGGCTAAATGGGTACAAAATGAAAATTCATATGGTTATACTTTAACTGGCCTTAATGAGTTCTATCAATCAGCTGCAAATTATATGAAACGAAAATTTAGTGTTGAACTTAATCCAGCGCTGGAGATCGTCCAATTAATGGGTTCACAAGACGGTTTAGTACATTTACCAATGGTTTTAGCAGAAGAGGGAGATGTTATACTAGTTACAGATCCTGGATATACAGCTTACAGTGCTGGAGTGAAAATGTCAGGCGCAGAGATGGTATCTATGCCTTTAAAAAAAGAACATCAGTTTTTACCACAGTTTGATGAGATACCAGAAAAAGTCGCAAAACGAACAAAAATGATGTTTCTGAATTTTCCAGGAAATCCAGTCCCAGTATTAGCGAATCGGTGTTTTTATGAAAAAGCAATATCTTTTGCTAAAAAATATGGAATTATCATCGTTCATGATCTAGCATATGCTGATTTAGTATTTGGTGAAAAATCCCCAATAAGTATTTTCGAATTTGATGGAGCAAAGGATGTAGCAGTAGAATTTCATTCACTTTCAAAGAATTTCAACATGGCAGGGTGTCGGATTGGTTACCTTGTTGGAAATGAAAGCATTGTAGAGGCGTTAAAAAAATTAAAATCTAATCTCGATTACGGTGTATTTGCACCTATACAACATGCTGCAATTAAGGCTTTGCGTGAGGGCGATGTATTTCTTAATGAGAATTGTAGATTGTATGAAAAAAGGCGGGATGTTTTAGTATCTGGTCTACAAAAAGTTGGATGGAATGTAGAGTTATCTGAGGCAACGATGTTTGTTTGGGCTGAAATTCCAGAAGGGTTTACATCTCAATCGTTTGCATATCAGTTAATTGATAAATGTGGTGTTGTTACAACACCTGGTAATGCCTTTGGTCAATACGGTGAAGGATTTGTACGTATTGCACTTGTCCAACCTGAAAACCGGTTACATGAAGTGGTAAAGCGCATAGGTACAAGTGATCTATTTTCATAGAATGATTTTATGGTATATTAATAATGGAAAACAATGTAATGAATTTACTGGAGGATGAGGGGAAATGGGAGAACAACAACGCTGGCAACTATTAGGTGAGGTTGTATTAGAATTTCAAACACAACTCAAAAATGACTTTGAAACTGAAAGGATTGGGCAGCTAGTGCTTGATGTCGTACGTGATTCAAAAGATGATACGTTAATATCACTTGTTGAAGAAGCGTATAACCAGTTGCCTAATAACATTGCAGCAATTGAGTGTTTAAACGAAGCGAAAGCATATGTGTATCGAAAAATTGACGAGATCTCGAATTCATAATAATACGATAAGTTTTTGAAGGTGTTATTATGAGTAGTGAAAATAAATATAGTAGGGGCATAAGAGATGAAGAGACTAATAGCTTTTATTTCAATTTTAGTGTTTGTATTGATTCCTTCAATTCAAACCCAGGCAGAAGCGAATGATCAAATAAAGATCTATGTTAATAATGAGCAGATTGATTTTCCAACTTCTCCAGAAATCTCAAGTGAAAATCGAACTTTCGTTCCTTTTCGTGTAATTGCTGAGGCAATGGACATAACAGTAACTTGGATTAATTCTGAACGAAAGATCGTAGCAACTAGTAATGGGATGCAAGTTGAATTAACGATTGGTGAAAAACAAGGTTATATTGATGGACAAGCTTATGAGCTTGATAGTGCTGCTTATATAAATAATGGTCACACGTTAATCCCACTACGTTTTTTCAGTGAAGCATTCGGTGCAAATGTGCAATGGAATAATGAAACAAGTACGATTTCGATACAATCAGAAGAGGTAAATTTGTATACAATGTCTTTTTATGGATTAGGTGCTTTTAATTATCGAAACCTAGTTCCCAAATTTGATGGCATGGCATATATGTGGTCGAGTATATCCAATGAGGGGACATTAAACATCGGAATTGAAGATAACGATGAAGATAATTATAACGAGTTCTTCTGGCCAGAAGATCATCCAGATGCAACAGCAGATGAGATTATCCGTTCAGGTGTTGAAATTGGAAATGATGGATATTTAATGGTTGCTGCATTGCAGATGAACCGTATCAAGGCATTTTTAGATGATCAAAATAAGCAAGACGATGCAATTGAAGAAATGATTGATCTAGTAAAAGAACATCAATTGACAGGGGTACTGCTAGATTTTGAAGAATTTGATTCAAGTGCTAATGTATATAAAGAGAAGTATACGGATTTTGTAAAACGTCTTTCAACTGAGCTGAATAAAATAAATAAGGAATTAGCAATTGCTGTATACCCTCTTAATAATTATTTTAATAACTATGATTATGAGACATTATCTACTCTTGCAGATACGATTATATTAATGTCATATGATTATATTCCAGTAGGAACAACTCAACCAGAACCATTGAATATGGTAGAAGAAGGTTTGGAGCAAACGTTAAATTTTATTCCAAAAGACAAGCTCCTACTTGGTATCAATCTTGTTCATGAAACGGATGAGACGATGATAGAAAAAGTTAATCTTGCAAAGCGATATAAAGTAAAAGGCGTTGCATTTTGGTTGTTAAATCAAGTGAGTTCTGAAGAGATGGAGCAGATTGAACAACTGACTCGTTAAACCACCATAAGATCTGATCATGATTCGAATCTATTATAGAAACTCGACTATTTGTTAGATTAGTCGAGTTTTGTATGTGGAAAAACAAAAAAACAAGTATACTAGAAGGAAGAAGGTTTAATTCGTTTTTTCGCAATTTTAGTTGACTGAAAGGGGAAAAAGAAATGGCGGGTTCTATTGAGTCTACCCATTCAACAGAAACAGAACAAACAACAATACCACCACGAAAAAACATCCAAAAGAAAAAGAGAATCATCCTCTTTTCTGTCTCAATTATCGTGTGGGCTGCTCTCGTATATGGGGGTTATTTCATTGCCAATCAGTATATTGAGAAAAGTCAAACGTACTTAAATGATCGAATCTCTGAAATTGAAGCTACAAATGAAAAGCAAGTTGAAACGTTAAATAAACAGCTTAGCTCAGTTCATGAAGAGATGTTGAACGTAAAGAGTGAGCTTGTTTTCATACAAGAAGATTTAGCTTTAACTGGCGAATCATTAAACGGTACGGATAAGACAAAATCAGCATTACAAGAGAGAATGGTAGCATTGGATAAACAACTTGAAGAATTGAGAAAATCAATTGCTAGGTTAGAGGATGCTTCGAAATGATAAAGGGGATAAATATATTTTTTCTTTTCGTAGCTGCACCTGTAATTGGATTTTATTTTGCCTTTCTTCAAACAAATCCAGTTCATTCTTTTGAAATTGAAGCAGCTGTCTTACCTATTAAAGAAACTAGTACATCGGTAAAGACGATTAATGATGAACTTTCTACCACCACAAAAATAACAATTAGTACGAAAGAAGAAATAGATAGTATTTTGAAAAAAGTCAAAAAAGAACAAGAACTGCTTGAAACACAAGAGAAGCAATTGAACGACCTTGTAGCACAAAGTAAGGAACAAACGAATAAGTCAGATGTCGTATTAGAGCAAATCTTATCTAACTTGTTAGGCGAACCAATTGGTGTATCAGATGGTGCAAATTCTACAGTGAAAGTATACTCACTTGTAGAAGCAGGTTACCGTGGTTATATGGCAAAAGTTCGTGTGAAATCACAAGATGCACTGAAAATGCTCTTGGCTCATGATAAAGTAGTTAGTAACGGTGAAATTACGAGTTCAGCAGCAAAACGCTCTAATGCAATTCTTGCAGTTAATGCAGGAGGATTTTGGAAAACAAATGGTCAAATTGCACCGATGGGTATTACAGTAGTTGATGGAAAAATAAAAACGTTTTATGAGAATCCAGCTCTATCATTTGTTGGCTTTAACACACAAGGACATTTAGTTGGCGGAAAAATTACGAAACCTAATCAGGTTAAGGATCGTAATATATTACAAGGGGCAAGTTTTGTTCCTACGCTACTACAAGATGGTAAAAAGATGTCTATTCCAGCAAAATGGGCAAATACTCGTCATCCAAGGACAATCGTCGGTAATTTCTCAAATGGTGAACTTTTATTTATCGTTATAGATGGACGAAGAGAAGGATGGAGTAAGGGGATAACACTTGAAGAGATTCAGGACAAACTTTTAAGTTTTAAAGTGAAAGATGCATTTAACTTAGACGGTGGTGGTTCGAGTGCATTCTACTATAATGGTAAGATTTTGAATCGACCGTCAGATGGAAGAGAGAGACCAGTTACATCAAACATTGTGATCATGAAGTAGGATCTCTTGAAATCTATTAAATATGTTTTGTTAGACAGGAATAATAAGAGGGAAAATGAAAAAGGAGGAGAGAAAGTTGTCACTTTGGTTACGGAAAGCTTTAGTTATCTTTATTACTGTAGCAACATTCGGACTCGTCACACCACCAGATTATTTGATCGTCGACAACACACATGCAAAAGACCGTGATGTTATTGATGAAACATCTGAACAAATTAAAACAGAAGAATCATTCATAATTGAGAAATCCGTAGCGAAGGAACAAGAAGAGAGTAAAGAAGAAAGTGAAGAAGAGAGTAAACAACATAAGCAACTCACTTGGAAGGATGTTGCAGCAACAGTTTCTGAGGAAGAACTGAAGGAAACCTTTACAGAATATGCAGTCGAACATGCACAGCAACAAGCAAAAACAAAATTTGGTAAGGTAATTGATGAAGAAATCGGAACTGACTTTGATGAAAACATTTTACCCAAAATTGAAGAGGTTATTGAAACTTATGCAAAAGAATGGGATGAAGATGTATTACGTCAATTAGCACTCTCTACACGACCAGCAGGAGGTAACGGGGAAAAGATCCTTCATTTATACAATACAGAAACTAATGAAGATTTGATTCGTTTTCACGTTCGCCGAGATAACCCGCCAAAAGAAGGTTATTGGTTTAATTTTCATTATCATGATTCAAGAGACCAGTTCCTAGAGCATTATGAATTAGGTAAGATCTATTGGGATAAAAATATGCCACCAAAATGGATGAACTAATAAGTATAATGAATATGATTCCTAGTTCTTCATTTGAAAAATGATGACTAGACCATATGGTTCAACAGAATTATAATAGATTGTTTAAAAATGGAAAGCCACTCTGAGGTAATCAGGATGGCTTTTTTTATTGTGTATTAATACAAGAGGAAATGTTAAAAAATAATAGAATTAAGGAATTAGTATACATTCTTGTCGAAAGTTAAAAAATTCTAATAATATTTACTAGTACAATTATGTGCTATGATCATAATATATTAATTTCAGGGGGGAGACGGCATGACGTTAGAAAATTTGATCGATCATTATACGAAAGAGAAAAATAATAAACCTGAAAATACGAAAGAACTTATAGGGTTCATTCGTCGTGCATATGTATGTGGAGACATAAACATCGTTGAATACCGGAATTTATATCGTGAACTTGAACAATATGAAGTTATCCTTGATATGTAGTAGATTTACTTTTTGAAAATAAAAATATAGCGATTAACGTGAAGAAAAGGTGAACATTATGTTCACCTTTTCCACGTATCAATCATATGTTGACTTATAATTTTCCTCTCATCAACAACATCTAACAATTCATCATGCGGAAGTGTGTCTGGAAAATCCCCGTAAAATAATGAGAGATGAACCCCTTCTGATTTGGCGATCTCTAATGATGGTAGAAAATCACTATCTCCCGTTAAAAGTACAGCGTGTGTAATAAGGTGCTTCGTGCTATGTAGGACAAGATCTGTTGCAAGAAATACGTCTACCCTTTTTTGTTCAAAAATAGGACGACCTTGATGATCTTCACCACGAAAAGCAAGCTTACCCTCACGAACACTGAAGCTATTTAAACGGTTAAGTGTACGAAAAAATTTCTGTGCTCCAAAAAATTGTTTTCGTTCTTCTTCAGTTGGTGAAGGGGGTAGGTAAGGAAGACAGTGATAATAATAACAGCGTAATAGTTCATCATTCCCACACATGTTTAATGCTAGTTTTTCATAATCGATCTTTGCTTTCCCAAAATTTAAGAGGACGTTATCTAAGTATCCTCCATCAATAAATACACCTGTTCTCTGTATCAAAATCTCATCCCCAGTCCCAAATCTTCAATATTTTCAAATCTAATTATGTTCTTATCTTGATAATTGAGTATATGCGAATGCATCAATTGATATTAAATGAATTTAAGATAGGTAAACTCTACATGCCTTTTTAGAAGAATTAGCATATATGTATAAATGAATGGAGGTGAAAAAATGAAGAAAATTGCAATTGATATAGGGCATGGGGAGGACACGTATAATCGAACGGGTAGTAAAGGGGTACCTGGTCTTGAAGAGCATCACTTTAATGCCGCGGTTGGGATAGAACTGAAGAAGCAATTGGAGTTTAATGGTTTCGAAGTTTTTTATACTCAACCTCCTTATCAAAAAGATGTTGGGCTGCAATTTCGAACTGAACTAGCAAACAAAAAAAATGCCGATTTGTTTTTCAGTATTCATGCAGATGCAAATTCGGATAAGAATGTTGAAGGACATTGGGCGTTTTACTGGCATACATCTGCTGAAGGTAAACATCTAGCTCAATTTCTGAATGAGGAAATGAATCGTCTTATTGGAACACCACCTATCGGGAGTGGCATTAAGGCATGTCTTCCGAATGTGTCTTGGCCAAATTTCCATGTTATTCGTGAAACGAACATGGTTGCAGTCCTGCATGAACATGATTTTATGACGAGTCGAAATGGTTTAAAGAGATTACAATCAAATTCATTTCGATTACAATCTGCAAAAGCAAATGCAAGAGCAATTTGCCGTTATTTCAATGTAACTTATAAGGAGCCTACTCAATCTGATTATGAGAATCATTGGGCCAAGCAATCTATCGAGAAAGCAATAAATAAAGGAGTTATGAAAGGGTATGGAGACGGCTTATTTAAACCAGATCAATTATTAACGAGAGCAGAATTAGCAACTGTATTAGATAATTTACAATTACTTGATTAAAAGTGTGTTAATGACGCACTTTTTTATTGGGAAATTTGGAATTAGGTGTTGTAAATGAAATCTAATTATATTAGTATCTAATTAGATGATTATAGAATTAGGGGTGGGGAAATGCAATTAGATAAGTTGGTTTCATTTCATAAGGCATTAGCAGATGTTAATAGAGTGAAAATTATTACACTATTAAAACAAGGACCATTGCATGGGCAAGCTATTGCTGGCAAACTTGGTTTGAAACCACCAACTATTACGCACCATGTAAGGAAATTAAGAGAGGTGGGTTTAATAAGAGAGCGGCGAGAGAAGAATACAATCTACTTCCATTTAGACGAAAAAAAGCTAGAGTTGATGTCCACAGCTATTTTATCAGTTGTAGATAAACAAGAGCGTCCATCTCTAAAAAGAAATGAAAATTATGAAATTGTCCGAAATTTCCTTACGCTTGATGGAAAGTTAAAACAACTTCCTTCACAACAAAAAAAGAAAATTCTAGTCTTAGCTCACTTTATTCAACAGTTGGAAATAGGTAAAACATACCCGGAAGCAGGGATAAATGCATTTATTCAAAGTTTCTATGAAGATTATGCAACTATCCGAAGAGAGTTCATTATGAACCATTTTATGTACCGAGAAGAAGGTATGTATATGTGTAATCCGAAAGAAATGTGGCCAGTAGAAGTATAATTTTTTTAAATATCTAATTAGATAAATATCTAATTAGAATAACGTGAAAATAGGTGGTGTGTGTGATGTATATGGAATTATTGAGAACAGAAAAGTCATATCGACATTTGTTTGTCGCAGGGATTGTGAACGGTATTGGTGATCGATTTAGCCAAGTAGCTGTTTTGGCCTTACTTTTACAATTGACAGGTTCTGGGTTCGCGGTAGGTTTACTACTTGCAATAAAACTGATCCCTGCTTTTTTTGTTAGCCCATTTGTAGGATCATTAACAGAGCGCTTTTCTCAAAAAAGCATTCTTGTTTTTACTGATTTCGCTAGGATTGTGTTTGCATTAACATATATACTTGCAAATACGTCTAGTGATATATGGATTCTATATGTTAGTACCTTTTTTCTAGCAATTGGTGAAGCCATTTATCAACCAGTCCGAAAATCTTTGATCGCTACAACTGTTTCAAAAGAAAGATTAACGAGAGTAAATATTCTCGAACAAGTAATGATGGGAATTGTTTTAATTATCGGTTCTCTTTCTGGAGGGATAGTATCTTATTTCTTCGGGATGGATATTACATTTTTCTTAAACGGATGTTCATTTTTTGTAGCAGGAATACTAATTAAGAATACGTCCTTGAAAAACTCTAACGAAAAAAAGAGAAAGAAAACTTTTTATGGTCACTTTAAATCTGTTGTTCAATTAGTTGTAAAATCACCCCTGCTTAAATTAATTTTATTAATTGAGTTAACGGTACCATTTGCAGATGCAGTCTTTAATGTATTGATAAGTGTGTACGCCGTTGATGAGTTTAACTCAGGAGAATTCGGTATCGGTCTCTTTTATTCAGCATTAGGATTAGGACTTGTACTCACATTCATTTACGGTGAGAAGTTAATTCGGAACCTATTTATAGTAGGTGCATATGGATTAATAGGAGAAGGAATTTTTCAATTAATAATTAGTCAAACACATTCACTTGTTGTAGCTGCGATATTGTTTGTATTCGTTTCATTTGCAGGAGGAATTGGAACTGCCTGTTTCGATACGATAATGATGAAGGAGATTCCAGAAGATGATCAAGCTAGCGTATTTGGATTGTTTCATATGTTTAACAATGCGTTATTTGGGTTATGCATGATTATTGCAGGAAGTATATTGCAAGTTTTGGAGCCGAGAGTGTTAGGAGTTCTAGCTGCTTGTTGGTTTGTTATTATTGGTATTGGAATCATCGTGTTGGTGAAATTGAATCAACGTTTGCAAGTATCCAATTAGTTTGTATTAGATTTTTCTTATATATATGGAAGTTTGTTAACTGCTATCCACTAATGTCGTATTAGTGTGCTTTTAAGTTCATTACAAGACTCCAGAAGCATTTTTATAGCATTGCTGTAATGGAATGATTTTATCCCTCTTTTTAACTACATATTATTAGTGGATTTGATATAATAGGTAGGATTATATGAAACGATTGTTAGCAATGAAGCCAGTAATAAGAAGGGTGAGAGAATGAAGCAGTATACACAGCTTTGTGAACATATTTTAAGAAACGGTTTGGATAAAGGTGATCGGACTGGTACAGGAACAATAAGTCATTTTGGTCATCAAATGAGATTTGATTTAAAAAAAGGTTTTCCTTTAATGACAACAAAACGTGTTCCATTTCGATTAATAGCAAGTGAATTGTTATGGTTTATTAAAGGGGATACAAATATTCGTTATTTGTTAAAACATAACAATAATATTTGGAATGAATGGGCATTCAAAAATTGGATTGAAAGTGATGATTATTCTGGACCAGATATGACTGACTTTGGAAGAAGAAGTTTGGAAGATGAAGCTTTCAATATTCTTTATCAAAAAGAATTGGACCTTTTCAAGCAACGTATATTAGAAGATGATATTTTCTCTGAGAAATATGGGTATCTTGGTGACGTATATGGCAAGCAATGGAGAGCGTGGAAGACTGCGAGTGGGGAAACATTAGATCAGTTAAAAGACGTTATTGAAATGATTAAGACTAACCCAAATTCTCGTAGGTTAATTGTGTCTGCTTGGAATCCAGAGGACATTCCTTCAATGGCTTTACCACCTTGTCATACGTTGTTCCAATTCTATGTAAGTGAAGGGAAGTTAAGTTGTCAACTCTATCAACGTAGCGGTGATATTTTCCTTGGAATTCCATTTAACATTGCAAGTTATGCGTTACTGACACATTTGGTTGCACAAGAATGTGGTCTTGATGTTGGAGATTTTATTCATACAATCGGTGATGCGCATATCTATTCTAATCATATTGAACAAATTCAGACGCAGCTATCAAGGGAACCACGTGAGCTTCCAAAACTTAAGTTGAATCCAGATGTACGATCTGTATTTGATTTTGAAATGGAAGATATAATTATCGAAGGATATAACCCACATCCTCCGATAAAAGCCCCTGTAGCAGTTTGATTATAGAAAGGTTGTATTATAGGTGATTTCTTTATTAGTTGCAGTAGATAAAAATAGACTTATAGGTAAGGAAAACGAATTACCGTGGCATTTGCCAGAAGACTTGAAATACTTTAAACGAGTTACAATGGGAAAAACAATTGTTATGGGAAGAAAGACGTTTGAATCAATAGGAAGACCACTGCCTGGTCGTGATAATGTTGTTTTGACAACTCGCAAAGGTTATCAACCTGAAGGTGTATTTGTATATCATTCTATAAATGAAATTGTGAATAAAATGAAAGATCAAAATGATGAAGTATTCTTTATTGGTGGAGCTGAAATATTTAATCAAGTACTTCAGTTTGCGGATAAGTTATATATTACAAAAATAGACGAATCATTTGAAGGTGACATCTATTTTCCTTCTTTTAATGAAGATGAGTGGAGACTTGTTACGAGTGAAAAAGGGTTGAAGAATGAGAAAAATCCATATGATTATTACTTCCAGTTATACGAACGTATTTGACGAAATAGTGAGAGGCCTCACACTTTTGAAAGAGTATGAAGCTACTGATAATCAGAGAAATCTTTTTATAAAATAAATAGTATGTATACAAGACTTCTTAAATTGTGGTTGCTGTTCCATAATATAATTAGGTAGAGAAACTAGAGCAGGGAGAGGGAATTAATAATGAATTATATTGTTATTCCGATAGATGGTTCTGAATATGCGATCAAAGCAATTGACTACGCTACAACTATAGCAACTAATGCTGACACTACACTCGTATTATTGAATGTACAGTCTACACCTGAAGATGTTAATCAACTAGAAGGAACGGCAAAAGCACAAATGGAAGAAGCATGTATTTTAGAGGGGAAGCAAATCCTTCAGCGAGCAGCAAACTACGCTGATAAAATAAATGTGAAATATGAATTAGCAGTCCGTGTTGGCTTAGCATCAATTGAAATAAATCAGGAAGCAAAGAAGAAAAATGCTACTTGTATCATAATGGGTTCAAGGGGAATGGGACCTGACGTTAGTAAAGCATTGGGTAGTGTAAGCCATGGTGTACTGCATTTGGCTACTTGTCCTGTAACATTTGTTCCAGCCAGTATGCTATAAAAATAGAGTATGATATGTTGATTCATAGTGACTAATAATATGTACTAAAACACCTATCAAGTGTAGGTGTTTTTTTGTTTTTATAAGAAAACTAGTTAATAAATTATAGTGAAATTTGCAAACGGATCGTCGTTTATTTTAACGGAAAGTAATGAAAACGTGTACATTTTCTAAAAGTAAAATGTATTGCGCGAACAAGGTTTTCATTTGAAAAAATCATGTTATAATGAGTTTACGAATTTTCAAAAGATACAAAAAATTAACTGTGAACTATCTATAATTATAGATAGAAACTGATTTGCACAACGTGTTTTGACGAATTGAAAATGTGAATTAATGAAAGGATAATTGACCATGAAGAAGCAGACGAAAACCTTAGTTCAACTAGAAGATATTGTTATCGCAAATCAAGTGTTGAAAGATATTATTGTTCAAACACCACTGCAGTATAATGCGATATTATCTGAACGTTATGATTGTAATGTATATCTTAAACGTGAAGATCAACAGCTCGTTCGTTCGTTTAAATTACGAGGGGCATATAATAAAATTCAAAGTCTTACAGAAGAAGAGCTTGAAACTGGAATTGTTTGTGCAAGTGCTGGAAATCATGCACAAGGTGTGGCTCATTCATGCAATATTATGAATATTCATGGGAAAATTTTTATGCCTTCTACAACACCACGCCAAAAAGTTTCGCAAGTGAAAAGGTTTGGTGGTGAAAATGTAGAAGTTATTCTAACGGGCGATACGTTTGATGATTCTTTCAAAAGTGCAATGGAGGCATGTGAACAGGAGGAAAGAGCTTTTATTCATCCATTTGATGATCCGCATGTTATCGCAGGGCAAGGAACGGTTGGTATGGAAATTATGAACGATATGGATGAGTCAATTGACTATTTATTTGCTGCTGTAGGTGGAGGAGGTTTATTATCAGGAGTTGGTACCTATGTGAAAAGTGTAAGTCCTGATACGAAACTGATCGGAGTTGAACCAACAGGTGCAGCAGGATTAAAAGTATCATTGGAAGCAGAAAAAGTTGTGGAGCTTGAAAAAATAAATAAATTTGTTGATGGTGCTGCTGTTCAACGAATTGGAAATTTGTCGTTTGAGATGATTCGCTCATTTGTCGATAAGGTTGTACTCGTTCCAGAAGGAAAAGTATGTACGACGATATTAGAGCTATATAATGAAAATGCTATTGTTGCTGAACCAGCAGGGGCGCTTTCTATTGCAGCGTTAGACCAGTTCAAAGAAGAAATCCGTGGAAAAAATGTCGTTTGTATTATTAGTGGTGGGAATAATGACATCGGACGTATGCAAGAAATTAAAGAAAAGTCACTTATTCATGAGGGATTGAAGCATTACTTTATCGTGAATTTTCCACAACGTGCTGGTGCATTACGTGAATTTCTAGATGAAGTTTTAGGCCCAAATGACGATATTACACGTTTTGAATATACGAAGAAAAATAATAAAGACAATGGACCAGCATTAGTTGGCATTGAATTAAAACATCCAGATGATTATGACGCACTTATTCAACGTATGGGTATAAAGGGATTTGAGCATATGCCAATTAATCATGACGAGAAATTATTTAATCTATTAATATAAAAATAAAACCGCTGTCTTGTCAGCGGTTTTATTTTTGTCTAAAATAGTAATGAAACTGTTAACCTTATATTAAAAAATATGAACGAATCATGAACAATTGTTTTTCTTTTATTAAAATGATAGGAGTTCACAGTATAATAGTAATAGAAATGATATACTTTTCAAGTGCTTATCGTTATAATACATATAATGCACTTATTTATTAAAGTACAGGAGGAATGAAGATGCTATCAAATATTGGTATCCCTGGCTTAATTTTAATATTAGTATTAGCTTTAATTATTTTTGGACCGAATAAACTTCCAGAACTAGGTAAAGCTGCTGGACAAACATTATCTGAGTTTAAGAAATCAACAAAAGGATTAACTGATGAAGTTAAAGAAGTCACTGATGATGTTAAGGAAACAATAAAAAAATAACATATGTTTATAATAAAGAGGTGATTACATGCTTTCAAATATTGGATTACCAGGACTTATACTTATACTTGTGATCGCGCTTGTCATTTTTGGACCGAGTAAATTACCTGAAATCGGTAAAGCATTTGGAAATTCATTACGTGAGTTTAAGAACGCAACAAATGGATTGATGGATGATGACACAAAAGATAAAAATAAACAAACCGAAGACAAATAACAAGTCGAAAGAAATAGCTTAAGACAGAAGAAAGAAGATGTAAGAAGTTGCTTGCATCTTCTTTCTTCTGCTAAGAAGTAACTCTAATAACGAATGTGAAAGTTAACAGTGATATGACATCATTTGATATAGGCTGGAAGAGGTAGGGGGTTAACAGATATGGGTGTGGAAGAAAAAGACGAATCAATGAATGTCATTGAACATTTAGGTGAACTACGTAAACGCATAATTATCACTGGCATCTCATTTGTCATATTACTAATTGTAAGTTTTATTTATGTTGGAGATATATATAAATGGTTCGTGAAAGATTTGAATGTTGAACTAACAGTATTGAGTCCTACTGAGATTCTATGGGTATACTTCATGCTTGCAGGTGTGATTGCGATCGCTGGCACAATACCTGTAGCAGCGTGGCAAATATGGATGTTCGTTAAACCTGGATTAACTAACAAAGAACAAAGAGTGACGCTTTCTTATATTCCAGCGTTATTTCTCTTGTTTATAGGTGGTATATCGTTCGGTTATTTTGTAATCTTACCAATAGTTTTGAACTTTTTGATTGAATTATCAGAAGGCCATTTTCAAACAATGTTTACAACAGAAAAATATTTTCAATTTGTTCTAAGACTGACACTCCCATTTGGGATTTTGTTTGAACTACCAGTTGTGATTATGTTTTTAACGAGTTTAGGCATCATAGACCCTTATAAACTAACTAAGATTAGAAAGTATGCGTATTTTGTGTTAGTGATCATCTCAGTAGTAATTTCTCCACCTGATTTCTTATCAGATGTTTTAATCATAATTCCGTTATTACTATTATATGAATGCAGCATTTTCTTATCGAAATTTGTTTATCGTCGAAGATTGAAAAAATTAAAAAAAGAAACGTACAGTGATTATTTATCAGGTGAATAACATAACGAAAACTCATTTATTTTTCTAAAGAAAATAAATGAGTTTTTTTTATTTTCACTAAGTAAATACAGTTAAGAACGTTGTGTTACAAAAAAATGAAATCTAAGACATAATTTTGCTCTTATGCTACTTTATCTTTATAAAGTAAGTGATTAACAGTATATGAGTGTATTATACATTCACCCTTTTTATTACAGACTGAAAAGGATGATGAGAATCAAAGTTTAGGAGGGGTGTTAGATGGTAAAGAGACAAACAGTTTATGAAACAGCATTAGAGCGTGGCGTTTCTCGTCGCTCATTTCTTAAAATGTGCACCGCATTAGCAGCAACAATGGGTCTTGATTTTTCTCAAACAAATGATGTTGTGAAGGCAATGGAAAATAAGCCACGTGTACCAGTTATTTGGTTGCAATTTCAAGACTGTACGGGATGTTCTGAGTCATTCATTCGTTCGACACATCCGAAACCAGAAAGTGTACTTCTCGAGATGATATCACTAGAATATAGCGAAGTATTATCAGCTGCGAGTGGTCACCAAGTTGAAGAAGCTCGGAAACATGTTATGGAAAGTTATAAAGGAGAGTACATTGTAGCGGTTGAAGGAAGTATTCCTCGCGAGAGTATGTATTGTACTGTTGGTGGTTTTGGTGCGATGGAGACATTAATTGAGACAGCAAAGGATTCGAAAGCAGTGATTACATATGGTAGTTGTTCAACTTGGGGGGGGATCCCTGCTGCATCGCCGAACCCAACAGATGCGGTGCCAGTTACAAATATTATAAAAGACAAACCTATAATTAAAGTACCAGGATGTCCTCCGATTGCAGAAGTTATGACTGGTGTCTTAGCTCATATATTAACATTTGAAATGATGCCAGAGCTTGATCATCTCGGTCGTCCAAAGGCATTTTATCGACATCGCATCCATGATAAGTGTAATCGACGTGCTTATTTTGATGCAGGTTTATTCGTAGAATCATTTGATGATGAAGGGGCAAAGCAAGGCTATTGCCTATATAAAGTAGGATGTAAAGGTCCTACAACGTATAATTCCTGTGCAGAGATGCGCTGGAATGGTGGTGTAAGTTATCCGATTCAATCAGGTAGTCCGTGCATTGGTTGTTCTGAAGAGAATTTTTGGGATAATGGTCCATTTTTCGTTAGACGTACAAAAGTACCAGGTTCACAGACAACGATGAACCCTGAAAAGATTGGTGCATATGCAGCGGGAGTCACAGCTGCAGGTATAGCAGCCCATGCAGCCATTACAACTGTTAAGAAACATAAAAACCAAGAAAAAGATGATTGAGGTGATTGCAGATGAGTGAACGTATTGTAGTTGACCCTGTAACCCGAATTGAGGGGCATCTACGTATAGAAGCTGATGTTAAAGATGGGAAAATTGAAGATGCTTTTAGCTCTGGTACAGCGGTGCGAGGGATCGAGCTTATTGTTAAAGAACGTGATCCAAGGGATGTATGGGCGTATGTTCAGCGAATTTGCGGGGTGTGTACTTCCACTCATGCATTAGCTTCAATTCGAGCCTCTGAAGATGCATTAGGGATAAAGATTCCGAAAAATGCACATTTAATCCGAGACATAATGAATGCAGCGATCTTTATACATGATCATGTCGTTCATTTCTATCATTTACATGCATTAGATTGGGTTGATGTTATTAGTGCGTTAGATGCTAATGTCAATGAAACGAGTAGAATTGCACAATCGATTTCAGATTGGGCAAAGTCATCACCTGGTTATTTCAAAGGAATACAAGATAAGGTTAAAAAGCTTGTAGATAGTGGACAGCTTGGTATTTTTGCAAACGGATATTGGGGGCATGAAGGATATAAGCTACCACCTGAGGTCAATTTACTAGCAGTTGCTCACTACTTAGAGGCACTCGATTGGCAGAAGGAAATTGTTAAAATTCAAACAATATTTGGTGGTAAAAATCCACATCCACACTATGTCGTTGGTGGCATGGCTACACCAATTGATATTAATAGTGATAATGCAATTCATGCTGAACGTTTAATGCATGTCAAGCAACTTATTGATCAAGCATATGACTTTGTACATAAAGTATATATCCCTGATTTACTTGCGATCGGTTCCTATTATAAAGATTGGTTACATGGCGGTGGATTAGATAACTATTTGGCGTATGGAGATTTTTCAACGACAGATATTTATGACACGAATAATTATCGTTTTCCAAGAGGAGTCATTTTAAATGGAGATTTAAGTAAAGTACATGATGTCAATCTTAAAGATCCTGAACAAGTAAAGGAATTTATCGATCATTCATGGTACTCCTATGAGACTGGAGAAGGTGGTCTTCATCCATGGGAAGGAGAAACAAACTTTAATTATACGGGACCACAAACACCATATAAGCAGTTAGATACAGATAAGGAATATAGTTGGTTAAAGTCACCTCGTTGGAAAGGTGAACCGATGGAAACAGGTCCACTAGCGCGAATGATGATCGGATATGCCTTAGGACGTGAGGAATATGTAAAGGTAATAGACGATACGTTGAAAAAGTTAGATGTACCAATCTCGGCATTAAAATCAGCACTAGGACGAACGATCGCTCGAGGTTTAGAATCGTTATTAATCGTTGATTGGATGCGTGATGACATGGCGTCACTATTAACGAATATAAAAAATGGAGATCAAGTGACTTTTGATAAAACAAAATGGGAACCCGAAAGTTGGCCGAAGCAGACAAAAGGTGTTGGTTGGATCGAGGCACCTCGTGGAGCACTAGGGCATTGGATTGTCGTTGAAGATGGTAAAACAAAAAATTATCAAGCAGTCGTTCCGTCAACTTGGAATGCTTCTCCAAAAGATAGTAAAGGAAAAATAGGTGCGTATGAAGCATCTTTAAAAGGTACACCAATCATAGATCCAGAGCAGCCTTTAGAAATTTTGAGAATTATTCATTCTTTCGACCCTTGCTTAGCTTGTGCTGTACACTTGACAGATTTAGAATCTAAGGATTCTGTTCAAATCAAAATTACGTGAGGGGGAATGTTCGATGGGAGCACCCAAACACTCAAACAAGTTTGACCCAATAAAGAGTCGTATAGATTCTCATAACGAAGATAACCGTACTTATGTGTGGGAATTGCCTGTACGAATTTTTCATTGGATCAATGCTTTCTCAATTCTAGTTTTGATTGCTACAGGTTTTTATATAGGAAACCCTTTTTTCAGTGCAACAGTACCAGAACATGCTTCTGAGAATTACTTGATGGGTTGGGTACGAAACATTCATTTTTTATTTGGATATATTTTTACGTTGAATTTAATCGTTCGATTGTATTGGGTATTTCACGGAAACAAACATGCAAAGTCTAATCCTTTAAAGCTATCATGGTGGCGAGGTATCTTTGAAACGTTGAAATACTATTTATTTATGAACAATAAAAAAAGGCATTATATTGGTCATAATCCAATGGCAGAGCTTAGTTATTGGATATTTATTGGTCTGGGTTCAATTATCAGTATATCTACAGGTTTTTATTTACTGTTTGAACCTCAACCAGAATCTTTTTATGGGAAGTTGTTTGCGTGGGTTCCAATGTTATTTGGAGGAGAGAGCTTTTCAGTACGTTCTTGGCATCATATAGTTGCATGGGGGTTTATCATTTTCACCGTTGTTCATCTTTATATGGCAATTCGTGAAGATTGGTCTGAGAAAAATGGGACATTATCATCTATATTTACAGGGTATAAAAATGATGCTGAAAAGAAGGGTAATAAAGATGACAACTGAAATCATCCCAAATAAAAAACTAGTTAAAAAGATTACAGTATTAGGAATTGGAAATACGTTATATAGTGACGAAGGTCTTGGTGTGCATATCATTCCTGAACTTGAACGTGCTTTATGCGAGTTTGATAATGTAGAAATTTTAGAAGGTGCAACAGAGGGAATTCGTCTACTTGAACCGATCGAACAATGTGATTTGTTGATCATCATTGATGCGATTAATGCCGGTAAAGAACCTGGAACATTAATTGTGTTACGAGATGATGAGATTCCTAGTTATTTTGGTATAAAAATGTCGATCCATCAACTTGGATTTCAAGAAGTATTACAAGCTGCCAAACTACTTGAACGAATGCCTGAAGAAATGGTCATGTTTGGGCTTCAACCACATTCATTACAATTTGGGATTGGACTGACTGAGAAAATTCAAGATTGTATCCCTACCCTTATTAAAGAAATAAAACAACAAATTCATATATGGAGAGAACTGACATGAATCGGCTGGAGTTTTTCCATTACGTTCGAAATAGTTTAGTAGACACTGTGAAATATGCAGCAACTCCAATGATAGAAAATGATATAAAAAAACTGGACTGCTTAGTAGATAAACTAACTGGAGTTAAATGGGTGAGAAGTCCGGTGGAAGTCCCGATAGTTGGCTGTAGAACGATATATATTCAAGGGCGTTCAGTAGCACTTTTTAAGAAGAATGGGAGAAATGTAAGCATCGATTTACGTTGTCAATCATGTTCGTCACTTATACATTGGCTTGAACATGTGGAAGAACTGAAGTGTTTTCACTGTGATACTTCTTACAATATTAATGAGGGTTGTGGTGAGTTAACTCTACAAGAGTTACCTAATCAGTATGAAGATGGACAGTTATATATTGGACTTGTAGAAGGTGAGTAACATGCATGAAATGGCGCTAATGGGAGATATCTTAAACCTTATTTCAATCGACATGGAAAAGCACAATTTTACAATAGTGAAAGAAGTAGAACTAATCGTTGGTGACTTAAGTAACGCGTTACCAGATGCATTAGAGATGGCGTTCTTAGTTTATAAAAAACAGGGTGTATCTGGGTTGCAAGCTGATTCTCAATTAACAATCATAAGAGAACGGTCATTAGCGGAGTGTATTTTTTGTAATCTTGAATACGAACCAGACCAAAGACTTGCATTATGCCCATCTTGTGGGCTACCAGGTGGGAAGATTATGAGTGGAGACACTTTTAAAATACGTTCATACGAAGGTGAATAGTAGAGGAGGACAGCAAGAATGAAGGTTACATTAGATCAAGATGTATTGTCTAATAATAATGAAGTAGCAAATTATAACCGTAATTTATTCCAATCCAATCATACACTCGTCATTAATTTAATGAGTTCTCCGGGTGCAGGTAAGACGACACTATTAGAACGTACAATTGCGGCTTTAGCAAATGAATTTAAAATTGGAGTAATTGAAGGTGATTTAGCTACTGAGCAGGATGCAGAACGGATTAGACGAGCAGGAGCACAAGCCATTCAAATTAATACAAATGGTGGCTGTCATTTGGATGCAAGAATGGTAACGAAAGTACTTCCTGAATTCAATTTAGAAGATATCGAAATTTTATTTATTGAGAACGTTGGGAACCTTGTTTGTCCATCTGGTTATGACTTAGGACAGGATCATAAAGTTGCAGTATTAAGTATCCCAGAAGGAAACGATAAAATTCCTAAATATCCTGTTATGTTTCGCAGGACAGAAATGGTGTTGCTAAATAAAATTGATCTACTCCCATACATTGATTTCAGTGTAGAGCAAGCGAAGCTAGATTTGAATGCAATAAATCCAGATTCCTATTTAATGACACTTTCTGCAAAAACAGATGAAGGAATTGAACAATGGTTAACTTGGATTCGTGAGGCATATCGGGCGTGTCAACAACAAAATGTATCACAATAAGAGGTAGAGTTCAGGGAGTAGGTTTTCGTCCATATGTGTTTCAATGTGCGAAAGATCTAGGAATAGTTGGGAACGTACAGAATAACAAGGACGGTGTTCGCATAATTGCACAAGCAAGTGAGAGACTTATGGATGTATTTATTAACCAATTGCATGAAAAAAAACCTCATGCAGCAAGAATTGATTTTTTCGAAGTGAAGGACGTATCTAATCAACATAACTTTTTTGATTTTACAATCGAACCTAGCGAAGCACAGGGTGATTCAAACCTGATTGTCCCGATTGAAACAGCTATATGCCAAGTATGTTTAGAAGAGTTAAACGATCCAACAAATCACCGGTATCAGTACCCGTTCATCAATTGTACTCAATGTGGTCCACGTTATACAATCATTGATTCTTTACCATATGATAGGCCACGAACATCGATGCAACAGTTTAAAATGTGTGAAAAGTGCGAAGCAGAATATAAGGACACAATGAATCGTAGACATCATGCTCAGCCAATCTCATGTCATAAGTGTGGACCAAATCTCCGCCTAATAAAGATGGATGGAACCATTCGAGCTGAAAAGGAAGCAGCAATTACAGAGGTAAGGCGACTGATAGACCAAGGTAAGGTTGTTGCGATAAAAGGTCTTGGAGGTTATCACCTCGTATGTGATGCAACTAATCCAACAGTAGTTAATGAACTACGAGTGAGAAAGCATCGCCCATCACGTCCGTTGGCATGCATGGTACGTTCACTTAAAGTTGCAAAACAATTGTGCATAGTTAGTGAAGATGACGAGCAGCTATTGTCATCATCCGAAGCTCCAATTGTCATCTTACCTTTACGAGAATCTACTAGTATTATGGAAGTCGCACCCAACTATCGTTCATTAGGTATCATGTTACCATATACACCTCTTCATTACTTAATATTTAACGGGATGCAAACCGATGTATTAGTAATGACGAGTGCAAATATATCAGGGTTACCGATGATTTCAACAGAAGAGGATGCGTTAAGTAAGTTGCAAGAAGTAAGTGATGCCATATTAAGTGACGACCGTCCGATCCTTCAATCAATCGATGATTCAGTTATGTGCACGGATGTCAGTTATCCTACATTTTTACGACGAGGTAGGGGATATGCACCTGAACCAATTTCAGTTCATGTCGATGTTGATGGAATACTCGCTTTAGGTAGTGATCAAAAGAATACATATGCAATTGGTCGTAATAAACAAATTTTTTTATCTAAGCATATTGGTGAGATAACAGGGGTGGATATGGTTGACTATTTGCAAGAAGATTATGAACGAACACAACAGCTTTTTTCCGTTCAGCATCGGATTGCAGTAATTGATAAACATCCTAATTATCACATTCGGGAATGGGCGGATAACTTACAAGTTCCGATATTTGAAGTGCAACATCATCATGCACACCATGTCGCATGCATGACTGAAAATAATCTTACTGAGCCTTGTCTAGGTATCATATTGGACGGAACTGGATATGGAGATGATGGGAATATTTGGGGTTTTGAAGTTTTATATGGAAATGCATGTGGTGTGGAGCGACTTGCACACCTCCGTTACAGTCCATTGCCAGGTGGTGAGAAGGCAATTAAGGAACCTTGGCGTAACGCTGTTGCCATGCTCATTCATCAACTTGAAGATGGGAAAGATATCGCAAATCAAATTTTCTCTAATAAAAAATTTGAGATTGATATTATCGAAAAAATGATAAATAAAAAATTGAACAGCCCTCTTGTGGGAACGTGTGGGAGATTGTTCGATGCTATTAGTTCGATACTAGGAATATGTCATATTACCTCCTATGAAGGGGAAGCAGCAATTTTATTATCTGAACAGTTAAAAGCTATTCATATAAAAAATGACAACGCTAAACCTTTTACATATGAGTTATGTCGAATCAATGAATTAATAGAAATAGATTTTAGCCAGATGTTAAGAGAAATTGTTGAAGATTATTTAAGTGGCGTGTCTATCGATGAAATAATCGTACGTTTTCATGAGACAGTCGTTTCTGCAATCATTACAGCAGTACTTGAAGTTGTAAAGGTGAATCAGATTTATACAAATAAAGTCGTTTTGTCAGGCGGTAGTTTTCACAATGTCAAGTTATCACATGACATCCAACGAATGCTTACTGTACACAAGTTTGATGTATACAAACATCATCGAGTGCCATGTGGTGACGGTGGTTTAGCAATTGGTCAACTAATGATTGCTAAAGCAGCACTGTGAATGGTAAAGGAGTGAAAAGCATGTGTGTAGGAGTACCAGCAAAGGTAATAGAGAAAAGAGAATATGATGCAACGATTGATGTGATGGGTTCGAAGATGGAAGTTGGGATAATTTTTGTAACAGAAGTTGAGGTAGGACAATTTGTCATTGTTCATGCAGGACAAGCGATGTCAATTATTGATGAACAATATGCGAAAGAGAGCATTGAGGAATGGAGGAAGATTGTTGATGTACGAACTACTTAAAACTTCCTCTGACCCTATGTTAAGTAGGCAGTTGTTAACAAAGGTTAAACAATTAAGTAATAGGTATACAGCTCAATATAAACGTTTACCTGTAATCATGGAAGTATGTGGTTCACATACGATGGCATTAGCAAAAAGTGGTGTAAAGCAGGCCTTAAGTGATCATGTTAAGTTGATATCAGGTCCTGGATGTCCCGTATGTGTCACAGCGCAGGAAGAAATAGATTCTATGATTCAACTTTCATTAGAAAAAGAGGTAATTCTTTGTACATTTGGAGATATGATGCGTGTGCCAGGTTCGACGATTACTTTGATGGAAGCGAAGGCAGAAGGAAGAGATGTTCGTGTCGTATATTCACCTCTTGATGCTGTGAAGTTGGCGATAGACCATCCTACTAAACAAGTCGTTTTTTTAGGTGTAGGGTTTGAAACGACAATACCAATTATATCAGTGGCAATCGATTTAGCAGAACAACACGACGTTGAAAATTTTTCAGTTTGGCTTTCTACTAAGCTAGTTGAACCGATATTACGTACTTTATTAGAAGAGGGAGATACTGCAATTGATGCATTTTTATTACCAGGTCATGTCGCAATGGTGACAGGTAGTGAGCATTTCGATTTTTTACCGAAAGACTTCGGTGTCACTGGTAGTATTACAGGTTTTGAACCAGTAGAGCTTTTAAGTGGAATTTATGAATGTCTTTTATCTTTATTAGAAAATGATAAGAGTATTAAGAATTGTTATAAAGCAGTTGTCTCGAGAGAAGGCAATCGTAATGCAATTCGTTTAATGGAGCAGTATTTTAGGTTATCAGATGAAAACTGGCGTGGACTTGGAATCATTAATAATAGTGGTTTACGGTTGAAAGAAGAGTATAACCAATTTAATGCTAGAGAACGATTTCAAATACAAACGAAGGAGCCCCCAAAAACGAAATGTCGTTGTGGAGAAGTAATTAGTGGGAAAATTTCACCTTCTGAATGTATTTTGTTTGGGAAGGGATGTACACCGATAAAGCCTATAGGTCCATGTATGGTTTCTACTGAAGGAAGTTGTTCAGCATCTTATCAATATCTACAAGAGGTGGAAGCATGAGTGGAGAGCGAATTAATTTAGCACATGGTGATGGTGGAGAACTTGCACACCGATTAATACAAGATGTATTTGTCAAAGCATTTGGACACGAACGAGAAGCACAACAGGATGCTGCGATATTTGATTCTCCTGGGACAAAGCTTGCATTAACAACTGATAGCTTTGTTATTCAACCGCTCTTTTTCCCAGGTGGTTCAATTGGTAAGTTAGCAGTTGCAGGTACAGTGAATGACCTAGCTGTTAGTGGAGCTGTCCCACTATTTTTGACAGCTTCATTTATTATTGAGGAAGGTTTCCGATTAACAGATTTGAAGCAAATTGTAGCGGACATGGCAACTGAAGCATCAAATGCAAATGTTAAAATTGTAGCAGGTGATACTAAAGTTGTAGAACGAGGTAGTGCAGATGGATTGTTTATTAATACAGCTGGTGTAGGTAGAGTTATTGAAACAACAAGTACACCTGTTCAAGAAGGAGATAGTGTTATCGTTAGTGGTTCAATTGGAGATCATGGGATGGCTGTATTAGCAGCGCGTGGTGAACTTGGTCTTGAAATGGATTTGGACAGTGATTGTGCTTGCTTACACGCTCCAATTGAAGCGTTGCTAAATGAAATAGATGGGGTAAAAGTCATGCGTGATCCAACACGAGGAGGGCTAGCAACAACTTTAGTTGAGATTTGTGAATCAGAGGATCTAGAAATCCAACTTGAAGAAGAGGCTATTCCAGTTCGAAGAGAAGTGCATGGGGCTTGTGATTTGTTAGGTTTTGACCCACTATATTTGGCAAATGAGGGTAAAGTCGTAATGATTGTAGCGGAAGAAGTAGAGGAAGACGTCCTTCAGTTGCTAAAAAAATATAAAGAAACAGAAGAGTCAAAGGTTATCGGGAGAGTGACGGCAACTACGAATGGCAGGATATTGTTGGAAACTGCACTTGGAAGTCGACGTATGCTACGACGGTTAGCAGGAATGCAATTTCCTAGGATTTGTTAACGCTAGTTATAGATTAATTACTACTTAATATGTATACATTAAATTCATAATTATGAGAAAACACGACTTACATAAAATTACTATAGGTCGTGTTTTCAAGATTTAAATGATTTATTAAGGTTTTAAATTAATAGCAATAATGCAGATGTCATCATTCTGAATAGATTCGTTATTTCGACTGTCTATGATTCGATTAAGTAATTTTTCATTATCTAGATAGAATGATTGTTTAAGATGACTTATCAGACGATCTGTCCATAATTTTTGATTTGATATTTCAATTAATCCATCTGTAAAGAAAAGTAGTTTTGTTTGTGAATGGTATGCTATTTTTTCTTTTTTTACTACCATATTTGGGATAAGTCCTATCGGTGGGCACCCTTCATTCATCAATAAAAGATCTTGCTGTTCAGTAATAAATAATCCATCAGGGTGCCCTGCATTTACATATTCAATAGTCTGTTCTGCTGTATCAATAACTGCATATAATGCTGTGAAATAATAGTTTAATAAACGAGTTCGATTTTGTTGTTTAAATAATTGATGAATATGATCATTTAACTCTTCTATTACGAGAATTGGATCTACTACTCGAGTTAATAACCCGTGAAGGAGAGAGCGGAAGGACATGCTAACTAATGCGGCATGAATGCCATGTCCAACGATGTCGATTAATATTATCGCATATTGGTGATCATTAATTTTTACCCAATAATACATATCTCCTGAAAGTTGTTCTGAAGGCTGAAACAATGCAGAAATTTGAATATTATTATCAGTTATTTCATTAGGGAGAATTCCTGATTGGATTTGTCTTGCAAGTTCAACGTCTTCATGAATTGACTTGAACATATAAGCGAGTTCTTTCTCTCTTCTCCTATTTTCTTCGCTTTCTATCTTTAATTTTACAGATAGGCTAATTCGATTAAGAACTTCTGTTGGATGTACAGGTTTATTTATATAATCTGTAACGCCATGATTAATGGCTCGTTCTAAAAAGGACATGTGAGAAGTATCAGATAGAAGTAACACAGGGATATATTTAAGCCACGTTTGTTTACGCATGTTCGAACATAATTTAAGAACTTTATTCGAATTGTTGAAATTATCCACTAGAATAACGTCAGGAATTGAAGTATCATTTGTTACTTTTAGTAAATAGCCGTTCGCACTTTCAATAGATTTGAACTTAGTGATCTGTTTTGTATTTTTATGAGATTTGAGCAAGTCAATTAAATTACGCCTCTCGGCTGATATAGCATGGATAAGTAAAATGTGCATGTACACATAGATCCTTTCATGAAATTAATTACTGATATTTCTGATCATGATTAACTTTGTCATAAAGTCTAATAGTATATAGATAGTTAGTTGAAGGATGATTATACCTTTCGCACTTTAATTCTGTAAAGTTATGAATGATTAAATTGTTACATTGAATTTTTTGATGTTATTTTTACATTAAAAAAGTTTAGTAGGTACATATAGTTATTATAAAACAAATAAATAGAATGATATTACAAATTTGTTAACAATATATTAATATTTGCCAATTTTCTTTTTATTAATTTCCATATATACTAAAATAGGGGAAATATTGCTGATACTATATGTTGATCTAAATAATTGGTTAGAAATGGTTTAGATTAAATGATTGGGGGAAGTTCTAAATGGGGAGGAAGTCTATGAAAAAAGCGTTATTAAATGAAATGGGTGCATTCCGATTTATGCGGAAAATAGATGAAGAGTTTGTACCAGGTCAACTCGACAATGATGGAGATAATATAGAGGTGTCTGAGACAGTAGCCCGTTATTATAAAGAATTACAAGAATCAAATGAGGCGATGCAAATATTCTTTGTAAATTTGAAAGCTGAAGATATTCAACGTCTTGCAAATGTAAATGATGTGATGGAGAAGAATGTTAGTCAAATCGTTAATGCCTTTTATGAGCGTTTAAGTCAGCTTCCTAATTTAATGAAGATTATTGAGAATCATTCAACAATTGACAAGTTAAAACAAACATTGCAAAAGTACTTGCTTGATATGTTTAGTGGAGAGGTCGGGAAAGATTACATTATTCGAAGAAAAATCATAGGAAATGTTCATAATCGAATTAAGTTATTTCCAGAGTGGTACATAGGTGCGTATACGTTAATACAAAATGAAGCATTGAAACTTTTTTTGGAGGATCTTTCTTATGAGCAAGCTCATAAAGTATATTATTCATTTCAACGATTGTGTTCATTCGATATACAGATTGGAATTTCTACATACATAGAGTCGTATTCATCCTCTATGATGAAGTTGAATGAAGTAGAAGAATTGCAACAACGTTTAAATGAATCTGCATCATTACTAGCTGCCAATGCTGAAGAAACGACTGCAACAATCGCAGAGAAGGAAGTTCACGTTGAAGAAATGATGCAAGGGATAGAAGATATTCAGGACACTTCACAACGAATGATAAGTGATGTTGATAGTGGTAAAGTACGTGTTACAACCTCATTAAGTGATATCGATTTGATTGTTGAATCAATTAATGCAACGAAACATATGACGGAAGAATTGAGTGAAAGTTCAAATAAAATTGGTCAAGTAGTTAAAGTTATTCGTGATATTTCAAGTCAAACGAATGTTCTTTCACTTAATGCCACGATTGAAGCAGCTAGGGCTGGTGAGCATGGAAGAGGATTTACCGTAGTTGCGAAAGAAGTTCGAAAACTTGCCCAGCAAACGGAAGAGGCACTGGATCATATTCAAGAGCAAATTTCACATGTTCAAGGAAAAGTTCATCACTTTGAACAATCTTTCAAGGAAATAGTCGAGCAAGCAAGCAGATTCCGCATGATTAATCGGGGTATTATAGACGTTTTGGAAGAATCAGTAGGTGGTATTAAAGGTAATGATTTGAAAATAAATGATTTAAGTAACTTTATTATTTCATTTAAAGAAACATTTCGTGATATTTCTTCAGCTTCACAACAGGTTGCTGAGATGGCTGAACAACTCTCGTATCTTAATAGTGAATTAGGAGACAAATTTGAATCTTAAATTGTAATTAGGAAGCGGGGTTAAGAGATGGAAGACATGAACCTAAAATATAAAGATCGGATATTTGTATCAATTGAACAGCTTTCAGAAACGTTATTACATGAGATTAATGAGCAAATTTTATACATCGACATGGGGGAGAAAAAGAATACTCATGATCAGCGTAACCAAGCAAAATTTCTTTTAATGCACCTTCAACGTGCTTATAAAGGAACAGTTCCAACTCAATACCGTTCAACATACAATTCATTGTGGAGTCAATTGTACCGTTTAGAACATCAAGATGAATTTAAACATCCTTATTTAAAAACACTATTTGATAAAATTCATGTAATTCGTGAACATATATGATTACGATTGTTGATTGCAAACTTCATCGTGACAGAATGAGTGATCTGTTGAATGAAATTATCTTTCAAATACAAAACGGATTGAATTTACAAGAAGATTGCACTCTTTTATATAATGTAAAGTTAGCGATAGGAGAAGTATTGTGTAACATTATCGAGCATTCTGAAACGAATGTTGATAATACAGTTGATTTGAAAATAAAGTGGACGAATAAAATGATTGAAATTGAAATTACCGATCATGGTGATGGGTTTGATTGGAAGAGATGTTTGCAAGAAAAAATGCCCGTACCGTTACAAATTGGTGGTCGAGGTCTCATAATGGCTAAACTGGTTTCAGATTATTTGGAATTCGATGAAACGGGCAAAACGGCTTATTTAAGGTTTATTGTATGGTCGAAAATAAGGGGGGAAGAAATGATAAACTTTCAAGAAGTAAACCAGTCTCTTCAAGTGAAAATAAATTGTGATATCAACTTTGAGACAACGAGGGAACTAGAAGGAGTATTACAACAATATAATATTGAAAAAAATATTGACGAAATAAATGTTGATTTTCAAAAGGTTAAATTTATTGATAGTACAGGTGTCAGTTTGTTAGTTAAATGGATTCATCCGTTATCATTAACAAGGAAAATAATAATCCATCATGCATCAGATCCAATTAAAAATGTATTTCGAATATGTAAACTCGAACAATTTGTTGAACTTGTATAATAAAAAAAATCAATAATTTTCATCTAAAATCAAGCTAATATTTATAAATCAATTAGAATTAAATAACCTAACATAATGCCACGCCATTTATGAGGAAAGAGAGGATAGTTGAACCGAGTTTAAATACTGTATTCAGCTATCCCTTTTTGCACAACAAACCAATAAAATTACATCATATTAGGAATAAACACATTTATAAACACAAAATAACCTAATGCACCAATCAAAAAAGATAACAGTAGAATAATAATAGCAGTTTTAGACTTCACAAATACTCTCCTTTTCTAATACTTTAAAAGGAATGTTCATAGTACGAAAATACGTTCTTAGTTTAATTGTAGCACAAAATGTTATGGAATTTCCGTTTTTTTCTATTATTGTATTAGTAAATGAGGCAAATAGATAAAAAAGTACACCACTATATAGAAGTGATGTACTAAATTTGATATTATGTCTGACATTAAAGAAAAGCTACTACTCTATTAAGAACGTTGTACATTCTCTTGTCTATAAAATAACAAAGTAGCTCCTGTTTTTGTCCATTAAATGCTTTATTTTAAGAAGACATGTTCACCAATGCGTTTGATTTTCTCTCTAGAGTATAACCAGTCTGATTCAGCTGTATCAGGATTGAAATAATAAATTGCTTCTTCAGTAGGGTCCCAACCTTGAATAGCATAATAAACTGCTTTATATGCTTCTTCATTAGGTGTTAAATAGTACTGACCGTCAGCAACAGCAGTAAATTGTCTAGGTTCAAAAATGACATCATTCACTGTGTCTGGAAATTCACTAGATTTTGTGCGGTTTAAAACAACTGCCGCAACTGCAACTTGTCCTTCCATTGATTCTCCACGTGCCTCACCATACACAACCTTTGCTAATGCATCGATTTCGCTAGCTGTGAAAGTTTGACGATACAGAGCATCCCAAGTGTTTGGTCCTACTACCCCATCAATCGTTAACCCATATTGTTTTTGGAACATATAAACAGATTCTTCGGTATTTGGTCCAAATACACCGTTAATTGGTCCTTGGTAGATGTTTAACTGATTAAGGCGATGCTGTAAATCCCATACAAATCCATCAGTATTGCCTTCTTGTAATACTGGTTTTGTTGGCATTGCTTGTGCATTCGTTTCAATTGGATATATTGTAAATGAACCTCCAGCTAGGAGAGTTGCAACTGTTATAGAAGTTAGTAGTTTTTTAAACTTCAATGTAAATTCCTCCTCATGTAATTCTAAAGTATCATTTTGTTCTGCGTAACTAGTACATAAGTAATTATATATAGGGATTAAGTATCGAAACAATAGTGGTTTACAGGAAGTAAGACTCAGTTTTTCAAATAATGTAAAATTCATACAAAACATATGGAATGAGGAATTCTTTATAGTAGTAGTTTTTCATTGTATAATTTATTCAGTCATTTTGATGAATCAGTCGTATCGATAATCATAAATGTAAGGGATATTGTTGTTCATACTATTAAATAAGTTTTATCTAAATAATTTTAGTAAATCTTATAATGAATGAGTAATTCTTAATAGTAGTTATATGTATAAAAGAAGGAGAAGTAGTTATGAAAAAACCATTTTATCAGTTTGTCATGAAATATCGTCCTAAAGGGAGTCAGAAAAACTATCAGGAATTCGCTCAACAATTATTTGTAGACGGAGAATTCCCTAAACAATCTACTTCATATCATGAAATAAGTGCATACTTAGAAGAAAACAGCCCTTCACTAGATGCAATTTCAATATTTGATGAAATGTGGGAATTGTATGAAATGGAATAATAGTTGAATAAAGGAATTTAATATAGCGTTTTTACGGTGTGATGCTAAAACGCTTTAAAATATTAAAGTTTTTTCATCCTAGGCATTGTTTTTGCCTAGGTTTTCTATTATGATAAGTTATAAATTTTGAGTATTATAACTTAGGGGGATACACTTTGAAACGATTCAGTATAATCTGTTTGATTGCTTTCATGTTAGTTCTAACGGCATGTAATAATGAAGATACACAATCAACACCAGACGCAGAAAATCAAGGAGACAAACTTACAGTAGGTATTACACAAATTGTTGAACATCCTGCACTAGATGCAGCAAGAGAAGGGTTCATTGAAGCACTTCAAGAGAATGGTTATGATCACGTTGAGATTGATACACAAATTGCACAAGGTGACATGAACACAAATAAGACGATTGCTCAAAAGTTTGTTGGTGATAAAGTTGATTTGATTTTGGCAATCTCAACACCAAGTGCCCAGAGTGTTCTAAGTGAAACAAGTGAGATTCCAGTTTTATTTACAGCCATTACTGATCCAGTTGGTGCTCAACTAGTTGAAAGTATTGAAAGCCCGGGTGGTAATACGACAGGAACATCAGATACACATCCAGACGCAATTCCAAATACGATGAAGTCTATTGTAGAGTTTTTCCCAGATGCGAAAAACGTTGGCATTATTTACAATGCAGGTGAACAAAATTCAGAAGTAAATGTTAGTCGTGCTAAGGAAGTAATGGATGAATTAGGTCTAACGGCGGTAGAAGCGGCTATATCAACAACCGCAGAGGTGAAACAAGCAGCGGAATCATTAATAGGGCGATCTGATGTCATTTATATTCCAAAGGATAATACAGTTGTTGCAGGATTAGAATCTGTTATTGCAATCGCAAATGAACATGACATTCCATTGTACGTAGGTGAATCTGATTCTGTAAAACGTGGTGGTTTTGCTGGATATGGATTTGAATATCATGATCTTGGATACAAAACTGGAGAAATGGCGATTGAAGTATTTGAAGGAAAATCACCAGCTGAAATCTCAGTTCAATATCCACAAAGCCTTGAACTTGTTATTAATAAGAAAGCTGCAGAAGAACAAGGAATTGAAATAACAGATATAATGAAAGAGAAAGCGACTATTATTGAATAAGTTAACAACGAAGATTTTAAATATGTTTGTTTAGTACCTAACAAAAGCTTACGATAAATCGTGAGCTTTTGTTATTTGTTATCTAAGCATTGACGAAATGATTTACTTCTGATATTATTTAACATGTCATTTCAAATTGGTGCTTTAATTTGAAGTTGATGAGGGCTTTATACGTTATAAATAAAGTTCTATAGAGTCAAAGTTTTGTGGTATTATAATGAAAGATAAATTTTCTTAATGTGCGCCCTTAGCTCAGCTGGATAGAGCAACGGCCTTCTAAGCCGTCGGTCAGAGGTTCGAATCCTCTAGGGCGCGCCATAGTATCAACTAATATTTACCACTTTACAAAAACTTAATCTTTGTTATCATATAAGTATCGCCAGTTACTTAAAGCAAACAGCTTAAACATCCTTATTCCTCATATGGGGACGTTACGGATTCGACAGGGATAGTTCGAGCTTAGGTTGCGAGTCGAGGGGATCGGCCTCGTAAATAACGTCGCCTAATTTATAACTGGCAAAGAAAACAACTACTCTCTAGCTGCAGCGTAAGCTGACCTAGAGGATCCTGGCTTCCATCGCCCGTGTGGAAGATTGCAGGGTCTCAAATTGAGCGGGCTACGCTAACATTCCTCCGTCTGTGGATGTTAGAAGAGATTAATCAGACTAGCTCCTCGGACGCCTGTTGGCAGGCATAAGAGAGAGCGAATTGCGAATATGTCAACTACACTCGTAGAAGCCTAAGTGGCGTTATTTCTGGACGTGGGTTCGACTCCCACCGTCTCCACCAATACATAGTTGGTGGTTTTTTTATGTCTTTTTGACTTAAAGCATAAATCTTCCTTTTTGGAAGGTTTATGCTTTATTTTGTTTTAGGAAGATTTATGCTTTAAATATGCATCTAAAAAATACTAATTGAAATAATTTTAAAAATGTGATTTTTTCCGATTAGTTAAAGGATTCAAGATAATTTATCATCCTCATATGGAAACTTTGTGAAAGGTATTTTAAAGATCCACTATTATAAACTGAAGATAGAAGTTACATAGAAGAAATGAATGATGATTTAGAAGAAGAGTTAAAAGACAACTCTTTATTCTAACTTAAAGGCAACCAAGGTTTGCTTTTTCAGAGTGCTCGGCATGTGTGTAATTTTTAGGGTGCAAGCCCAGAACTGTGAAGGTGGAAGTAACAGCTAGCCTAACGCAAGGGTGTATGTAGTGACGCGGAACTTGAGGGGAGAGGGCGGTAAACTTCTAGTCTGAGGAACACAAACTTCATAAGAGTATAGCTATCGTTGGATGAGTTTGCAAAACAAAGTCTATCCTGCCAAAGGTGATACAGAATAAATGATGCAGATAGGTGAAAGGAAAGGTTGTATGCTTACTCAGGCAGATCTGATTTATACGCAAAGTGAACTTGATAACCTATCTAATGATAGATAACTGAATAATTAGAAGTCAGTCGTAGAAAGACCAAAGTTCTTAGGGTTCAGTTTTACATTACACAAGAAACCAAAAACCAAAGATAGGAAATTTCTTGGGTTAGGTTCTTCAAAACACAAGGCAAATGAATGAGGAATTAACGCAAGAAATATTGGAGAATCGCCAATAGTCCGATTCTCACAAGAACCCTTATCAACACCTATTGGGAGATGAGAGGGTTAAGAAGTCTTATGTAAGATACTCGCAGCTACGTCAGACATAAATGAAACCAAGCATACGGCGGTGTGATAAGTCGGGGGTTAATCCACCCCCTCCTACTCGATTTTAAAGCACATTATAAACGCCAATGGAACAATAGTTTCAATACATTTAGTTTTATATAATTTCTGCGTTTTTTACTCAATCAATTTTTAGATAATTCCCATATACTCTGATTGTGTGAGATAAAATAGCAACAAAAAAAGGGAGTAGAGATTATGAAGATTGCGGAGTCTATAGATTTAGATAAGGAAAAATTAAAAGCAGCAACTTTTATAAATGAAAGAAATGCAACAGAACTAACGAATACAAATAGTAATGCACTGAATGAATGGTTAAATCATATAAAATTACCTGAAAATTATATTGAAAACTTCTTAAAAGAATATAACAAAACAGAAACAGAATTGAATATTATCCTAGAACAGTCTCCTAATGAAGTAACAATAAACGATAAAGATACAAAATGGTTCAAATATTTAATGGAATTAATCAACAACTATAGTAATTCAGAAAAAATTGCAGAACACCTCTATTTAAAAAAAGAATTACATAATCATCCGTATTTAGATTTTACTTATCCTTTTTTAAATTGGATGAGTTCAATTGTCAAAGTAAAATCGAACCCAATATTGGATCAAAAGGTAGTAGAAGATTGTATATTAGAAGCTACTTTGAAAAGTGTAATTAAACTATCATCTAAAGTACTAACTTTAGAGATAAATGAACTCCGTAATGAAAATAAATTGATTGGTAACACGTCGGAAGAAAGGTATTTGTATTTTTGTGAGAAAATTCAACAAAGAGAATACATGGTGGACTTACTATATAGATACCCTACTATGTTCAGATTAATTATAGAAGAATCAATTCAACAAAGGAATTATGTGTTAAATACCATTGAACATTTAATAAATGACTACGCAGAGATTAAAGGGAAATATAATATAGAAGGAAAACTGATGAAAATCAATATGGATCAGGGAGATAGTCACCGTGGTAAAAAAACAGTTGTTATATTTGAATTTGAGAAGGGTTTAATTGTTTATAAACCCAAATCTTTATTGGTAGATCAAAAATTAAATCATATTATTAATTACATTAATAATAAAAGAATTAAATACCCTTTAAAAAATATGGAAGTAATAGCAAAAGAAAATTATGGTTGGCAACCATATGTTGAGTATATAGGTTGTGATCAAAAAGCTGAAATCGAAGAACTTTATTATAAAATGGGTGTTTATACTTGTATATTTCATACCCTATTAGGAACAGATTTTCACGCCGAAAATGTAATTGTTTCAAAGTCAGATCCCTTCTTTATTGATTTAGAATCTCTTTTTCAAGGATTTGATACTCAAGATTTAATGAGTGAAACAGCACACAAAAAAGATTTGTACGTTATTAAAGATTCTATACTTAGAACTAGTTTATTTCCTGCCAAACTCAATAAACAATCACAAATTGATATTAGTGGTATTACTGGAGAAGGAGATAAATCTGTAGATAAGGGAAGATTCACTTTTGAAAATAACTATACAGATGAGATTAAAATAGTCCGAAAACCGTATATTACTGAACATAAGAAGAATATCCCGTTATTAAATAATACAAGAATAAATCCTAGAGAATATGCAACTTTCATCTCTGAAGGGTTTAACGATTGTTACGATATTATTTGTGAAAATAAAGAGGATTTCTTAGGCGAAAAGGGTATTCTAATCACTTTCAAAGACTGTTGTGTTCGTACCATTGTAAGGAATACAAAAGATTACAATTTACTTTTAACTGCATCAACAAATCCAAACTATTTGAGTAATGCTATTAATAGAAACAGGCTATTCGACAGAATGTGGGGAATATTAAACGGTAATGACAAGTTGAAAGATATTATCCCTGCTGAGACCAAAGACTTATTAAATTTTGATATCCCATATTTTTATTCTTTTATAAATAGTACCTCTATATTTGATAGTTTAGGTAACGAATATAAACAATTTCACTCGGATACAATTTTAAATAGAGTTGAAAAGAAAATAATAGCAATGGATGAAGAAGATAAGAATTACCAATCTTCGATGATAAAAAATGTATTATTACCTCCAATAAAAAAATGGGACTTGAAAGAGTTTAAAAGAAATTATATTTCTACTAAACATATTAAAGTGAAAAGTAAATCAGATTTATTAGATGCAGCTATTAACTTGGCTGAAGATATATTAGAACAATCAGTAACAACAAAAGAATATAACGATATTTCCTGGAAAAACTTAACGATTGGATATGATTCTCAATGGATCTTAGCTCCTTTGGATAATTCCTTATATGATGGATTGCTTGGAAATGCGCTGTTCTTTGCATCTCTATATAAAATAACCAATCAAGATAAATATTTAGATACAGTAGAAAAGATTTTAATTTCTGTTGAGATGAATAGGGATATTTATGAAAGGAATTATACAATATCTGCTTTTACGGGGTTTGCAGCTTCGGCATATTGTTACTATTACTTAGGTATTTTACTAAAACGTCAGGACCTGAAAGAAAAAGGAATTCAAAATTTATTAAGATGTAGTAATTTAATTGAAAGTGACAATCAATTTGATATTATAGCCGGTTGTGCAGGGACAATAATAGTTGCAATAAATATATATAGAAACTGTTCAAACGATGAAGTGCTTTCAATTGCTCTAAAATGTGGTGAACATTTGCTCAATAATGTTGTGGAGAATGATGATAGTACTGTTGGCTGGAAAAATACTGTTAGTGGAGAAAATATTCTAACTGGAATGTCTCACGGAAATGCGGGGATTGCCTGGTCATTATACGAGTTATATAAAGAAACTAAAACACCTTCGTTTCATCACTATGCTTTGAAAGCTTTGGAATATGAACGAACATTATATTCAGCAGTTGAGAAAAATTGGTTTGATTTAAGGGATAGAGAAAATCGGATTAAAAAAGGATTCCCAGAGCCGGTACATTGGTGTCATGGTGCATCAGGAATTGGAATGGCAAGGATAAAATGTTATGAACTGTTCCCAGATAGTAAAACTGAGGAAGAAATCTATGTTGCATTGGAAAAAACATTAGAAGAAGGGTTTGGGGGAAGTGATTCCCTATGTCATGGTTCAATGGGTAATCTTGATCTATTTCTACTTGCTTCAGAAGCTTTCCAAGAAAATAGTCATTATAGAAAGGCATTAGAAATAGCTAGTGATACTGTAGAATTAGCAAATAATGATCAGTGGTATTGTGGAATACCTCAAAAATCAGTGGTGTCCTCATTTATGATTGGTTTATCAGGAATTGGTTATCAGTTACTTCGTGTAATAGACTCTGTAAATGTCCCTTCAGTACTAACATTGGAATTGCCGAGGGAAGAATAATGAGTAAACGTAAAATTCCCTTTATAGAACAATCAGAACAATCGGAATGTGGTATAGCTTCACTAGCAATGATTTTATCATATTATAATTGCGAATATTCAATAATTGAACTAAAAAAAGACTGGAGTATAGGTCGAGATGGAACTAGCTTGCTAACATTGAAAAAAATAGCAACAGATTTAAATTTTAATACAAAGGGCTTTAAAGTAAATGCAATAAACGAATTACCAATACCATGCATCCTACATATAAACAACAATCATTTTGTTGTTTTAGAAAAAATGACAAAGAGTGGAATTCAGTTAGTTGACCCTTCTAAGGGAAGATACATGATGTCATATGAAGAGTTTGAAAAAAGTAAAATTAGGCTGGGATTGTCTATTTATCCGTCAGATAAGGTAATAAAGAGAAAAGCCCCATCAAAACTCAGCCATTATAGGAATTTACTATTCTCTGAATATAAATGGGTACTATTAATATTATTTAGTACCCTGTTGTTACAACTGACCTTCCTATCAATACCTATATCTATAGAATATATTACAGACAATATAATTAATAATGAAAATAATAATTATCTTTCGTTAGTAGTAATTTCACTTGTTGCTATCATCTTGTTAAACTGGCTCATGAATTTTACAAAATCAAGAACGGTTGTCTTATTGCAAGCTAAATTTGATAAAAAATTGATGCAAACATTTGTGAATAAACTGCTTAGTCTGCCGTTTATTTATTTCCAATCAAGACCTAGTGGTGATCTTATACAAAGGTATAGCAGTAATATTATTATAAGAGAATTATTATCTAATAGAATAATAACTGTCTTGTTGGATGGTGGGTTAATCGTAATATTTTTGTTCTATATGTGGTATTCTTCTGCGAAACTAGCTCTTTTCGCTACATTAATAGGTTTAGTCCAAATCATTGTAATAAGTCTAAGTGTTAGAAAAATTAAAGGTTTACAGGAAGAAGAAGTAAAGGCTCAAGTTAATGCTAGTAATTACTTTGCTGATATTAGTAAATCTGTGGGAATTATCAAAACTAGAGGTGTCGAGACGTCAATATATAATAAATGGTCCCATTTATTCAACAGACAAGTTAAAGCAATGAAAAATAAAGGGAACTATTCTACAAGTATAAATAGTTTGAACCAAAGTATACAATTTGCTGGACCACTTGTGTTGTTATTTATTGCCATGATGGAAGTCGGAAATGGGAATCTAACAGTTGGTGAAATGTTCTCTTTTTATACAGTTAGTGTAAATTTTCTAACTCCGATGAGCTCTATTATTCTTACTATTAATGAAATAATTTATACAAATGTTTACTTTAATCGAGTCTTAGAAGTATTGGATTCCAAAGCTGAAAAGAATATTGATTCTGGTATTAAGGTAGATAGTTTGAGTGGAAACATCAAGATTGAAGGTGTTTCATATAAGTACGGTTTACACAGTAATGAAGTTATAAAAAATGTAGACTTAAATGTAATGTCTGGTGAATTCGTAGCTGTTGTAGGAGGAAGTGGTTCAGGAAAAAGTACTTTGGCATTGCTAATGTTAGGGTTATCAGAACCAACTCAAGGTGAGATTTATTTTGATGGAATAAATATTAAAAAGCTAAACAAATCCGATTTCAGAAAGAAAATTGGTGTTGTTAGACAAGATGTTTCAATGCTGAATCAATCCATTAAAGAGAACATTGTATTTGGTTTATCTAACATTTCTGATGAACAAATTATTACCGCTTCTAAAAATGCGGAAATATATGATGAAATCATGCATATGCCGATGGGATTTGAAACGATTTTATCGGAACAAGGAGCTAATATTTCTGGAGGACAGCGACAACGGATAGCATTAGTTAGAGCTTTATTAACAAAACCAGCTATTCTTCTATTAGATGAAGCGACGAGTTCGTTAGATTCGATTACGGAAGAAAAAATTCAAAAAAATCTTGAACAGCTAAAATGCACTCGAATTGTCATAGCACATAGGTTAAATACAATTATTAATGCTGATAAGATCATTGTACTCAGAGATGGAATGATAGAAAGTATTGGGAGTCATCAAGAATTAATTCATTCTAGTTCTTACTATAGAGAACTATATTATAATCACAGTGAATTTAGTAGGAAAACAAGTAACCATACATCTTGATTAAAGGGAAATGAATTCCCCTTTAATCAAGGTTTCTTCATAATCATGTAAAGGAGAGAGCGAATTATGACAGAAAATATATTGTCAGCTAGAAATGTAACAAAAAAATATGGTAGTTTTAATGCTTTAGACAATGTCTCAATAGAAATTCAGAGCGGTGAATTTGTTGGAATTATGGGATCTTCTGGGTCAGGGAAAACTTCACTTTTAAATCTTTTATCTACGATAGATACAGTTTCTAATGGCGAAATCTATATCAATGGGCAAAACATTGTAAAGTTAAATGATAACAAAAAAAGTAATTTTAGAAGAGATAATTTAGGGTTTATTTTTCAAGAATATTTCTTATTAGATAGTTTAACTATACAGGAAAACATAGCTATCTCATTAACTTTGCTCAAAAAAACTCCAAAGGAAATTGAAGGGTTAATTTATACTTTAGCAGCAAGATTTGGTATTGAGAAACAACTTTCAAAATATCCTAATGAATTATCTGGAGGACAAAAACAAAGAGTAGCTGCAGCAAGGGCGATTATAAAAGAACCTTCTATTCTTTTTGCAGATGAGCCTACTGGCGCCCTTGATTCCAATTCTGCAAGAGAGTTGTTAATGAAATTAAAGGAAGTAAATGAAGATTTAAATACGACTATCCTAATGGTTACTCATGATGCCTACTCTGCTAGTTTTGCAAATCGAATCATTATTTTAAAAGACGGACATACAGTAAATGAATTACGAAAAGGTAAGAAACGAAGGAAAGAATTTTTCGAAGAAATATTAGAGGAAATTGCAAATCTAGAATATAGATAGTATATAAAAAAAGGGGGGGTACATTTGAGTGTGTTCACTGCAGTACAAAAAAATTTAAAAAAGAATATCTCTTTTTACATGTTATATTTGATTTCAGTTTCGGTTGTTTTAATGCTTTTCTACTTTTCTATTTCTTTTGCTGGGAATGAGCAAATTTTAGAAAAGTTAATGGGAAATACTAAATTAAAATCAATGATTAATATCGTACTTCCTTTATTAATGATATTTGTATTGTTTTATATGTCCTATTCAAATAAATTTTTTATGAAAAGACGTATGAAAGAATTAGGTATTTACACTCTTCTAGGATTCAAAAAAAGGAAAATTACACAAATTCTATTCTTAGAAAATATACTGATTTGTGCCATCTCTCTTGTAATTGGTATTTTATTAGGCTCGGTCTTATTTAAGGGTCTAATGACCTTTGTTATCAACATACTTGAATTATCTATTGATAGTTCACAAATATCATTATTTAATAACGAAGCCATTGTTATTACTACTTTGTTTGTTTGTATAGCTATGTTGGTCTTACTTATTTCAAATTATATATTCATTAAAAAAACGAGCCTTCTCTCATTAATTAGAACTGAAGAGAAGCATGAAAAACAGATAAAACTAAACCTCTGGAAGGCTATTTTAGGAATTGCATCTTTATTAGCAGGTTATGTATTAGCAATAGATATTAAAAGAGGAACGGATTCATTATGGTTAACTATAGGATTTTCTCCAATATCTATGCTTACATTTATTTTAGTGGTTATTGGAACTATCTGTTCTATACAATTTTTTATACCTTATACATTACAAAAAATAAAATTAAATAAAAAATTATTCTATAGAGATACGTCGATTATTGTAATACCACAATTTGTTCAAAGAGTATACACAAATGCAAGAGTATTAATCTTAACTACATTAATATCAGCAACAGCACTTTGTTTATTAGCAGCGGGTGTTATAACATTTTATTACCCTGTGAAAGCTATTGATCGAACAAACCCAGCTGCATTTGAGTTTCCTGCAGAAGATACTGAATTAGTTAATAGAGCGATTGATACGGTTGAAAGGGAGCTAGGTAAGTCAAATAATCTAACTCACACAACTCAGATGATTCAAGTCACTTCATCTTCCGAAAAGTTACCATATGAATATTCAGTAAAAGAAAAACCGAGTTTTGATTTGATCTCAGAATCAAACTATAAAGAAGCAATAAAACTTAGGGGAGATAACGTACCCGAATTAAGCTTATCAAATAATAATGTGATTTTTGTTGAGTATAACAAAAATCAGGATGACGAAACAGGTATGAGTTATCAATTAAATCTATCTTCGAGTGAGAAAGTTAACGTAACTGTTCAAGAAACAACTTTAAATAACACTTTATCCTTTGCTAACAGTGTAGGTACTCTTATTGTTTCGGACCAATTATACGAAGAAGCATTAGGGTACGAACTACCAACACAAACTGTTATTAGTATTTATGGAGAGAATTTACGAGATAATAAAGAACTTCATGAACAACTATCTTCACTTTTTTCAGATGAACCTAGATTTCAAAGTGCAGTTGGAAGAGAGACAACCTATATTCAAGAAAATAGTGCCGCTTTGCTGATTTCTATATTTGCAAGTGCTATTTTCTTAATTGCTACTGGTAGTATACTATATTTTACCAATCTATCTAACGCCTATTCAAAAATTAATGAATTCAGTATATTAAATAGGCTAGGGTTCGAGAAAAGGAAATTAAAATCAATTGTTAGTAAGCAGATTCTAATTACTCTCGTTGTTCCTTATGTCATTGGAAGTATTCATAGTATATTTGCATTGGAAAGTTTTAAGGCTCTCATGCCGAACTTAATTGGAGATAGTAGTGCTTTCTGGTTCCCTGAATTGATAGGGATCGGATTGTTTACCATTATTTATATTATCTATTATCAAATTACAAAATTCTCTTGTTATAAAGTAATCTTTAATAAACAATAAAATTTTATGTGCTGTTTTGTTGAAAGAAATTGAGCTATTGGTCTTCCTTTTTAACTTATCTGCTGATTGAAAATATCACTTTCAACCAGCAAGTAAGTTGTGAAAATAGGGGAACATATGGCTCTTTTTTTGACTGAATCTTCGAAAAGTAGCTCAATATTAAACAGAAATTAATTCATATTTTGTAATTATATGTAATATTGCGCTTTTTACTCATGATATAAAGTACAGGTACTATTATTATATGAGTGTAGTTATTAATTACTTTTATAATACTTGGAAAGGGGGTTAATTGGAATGGAAAACTTAAAACATAATGCTGTTATCGAAGATGTAACAGATCAAGAACTAGATTTAGCTACTGGAGCTGGAGACGGTTGGATCTCAACTATCACAGATGATTGCCCAAATTCAATAATCGTTTGTTGCTAATTATTAGATGTATTTATAGCGAAATTTCACTATAGTATTTTAAGGTGCTTATACAGTACTTAATACTTAGAATAATAACTACATAATACTTAATGAGAGGGGAAACGAAAAATGGAAAACTTAAAACATAATACTGTTATTGAAGATGTAACAGATCAAGAACTAGATTTAGCTACTGGAGCTGGAGATGGTTGGATTTCAACTATCACAGATGATTGCCCAAATTCAATAATCGTTTGCTGCTAAATAATTGAAGTATTTTAAGGTTCTTATATAGTATTTAATATTTAAAGAGAGGGGAAACGAAGAATGGAAAACTTAAAATTTAATGCTGTTATTGAAGATGTAACAGATCAAGAATTAGATTTAGCTACTGGGGCTGGAGCTAAACCTGGAGATGGTTGGATTTCAACTATTACAGATGATTGTCCAAATTCAATCATCGTTTGTTGCTAATAATAATGTGAAAATGTAGGGCCGATATAAATATCGGTCCTACATTTTTTGGAAGAATTCATACATGAAAACTTAGTTATATTTAGTAATAATTGTATGAGTTCAAAAAGATATAAAAATAACGTATAATTGTTATATATTTCTAAAAAAAACTAAGAGGCTATATTAATGGATGTTAGATATAAAAGAAATCAAATTTTCCTGTTACTGAACCAAACGTTATTGCTATTGTATCTATGTTATGAGTTTGTCCTAGATAGAGATAATATTTCTTCAAATATAATGCTACTTTTAATCTCGACAATAACAATTTATATTTTATCCTATATAAAAGTAGTCAATTTAAACAATAATGACATACTTTCTCAGTTTTCAGATCTCCTGTTACTTTTCTCTTGGCAAATATTGATAATAAATGATGATCCTATTTTTTATGTTTTTGAACTAATTATTAATGTCCTAGTATTATATAAATTGTTCCAATTTTTATTAATATTTATCTTTCAAAATTCGGTCTATAAAAATAAAAGAGAGATTGAGTTTTTACTAAAATTATTTGCCATAATGACGCTAATATCTATTATTAATTTAGATGTTTACTCGTATATTTATTTATTGCAATGGATGATCAATATTAGTCTACTTACATTAGCAATAGTAAAAAATAATAAAAGAGTTCTTTTTTTCTTAAAGAATGGATATCAAAATTTAGTTCGTTCATTTCTAATAACTATTGTTCCATTTATGACATATGTAATTTATGTTAATAAGGGGAATAATATTTTCACAAATTTAACTTTCTACTTTATTTCGATTTTCCCTTTATATAGCATCTATTTGATAGTTAAACAGACAAAAAAAGAAATAAAGATAGAGGAACAATTAAATTCAAAAAACAAGATTATCCTAAGTTTCATTATTATTATTTTTTTACTGATTATAGGTAATTTACTAAATGTAAATACAGTTATTTACTTTATCATTGCACATTCAATTTTATGGTTTAATACCTTATATTTCAGTTTAGTTTATAATCAAGTTAAGAATTCTATATTAAATGGAACTGAAAAACAACAATACTCATACATAAATACTATCAATCAGATTATAAACGAAGAACAGCTTAGAAAAGATTTTTCAATTTATCTACATGATGAAATTTTACAAGATATATTAGCTGTGAAAAATATTGTGAATAAAGCAGATAAAGTAGAAATTAGAGAAATGATAGTTGATACGCTCAATGAATTAAGTAAATCAATTAGAAGACAAACAGAAGAATACCATCCAACTATTTTAAGAACTTTAACTTTAAAAGAAAATTATAGCAATCTCATTGAAAATACAAAACAAAATTTTGGTGCAAAACATATTTGTACCTCCTTTATTTGTAAAAAAGACATATTTTTACTAGAGCCATATAATTTAATTGTTTATCGTTTTATCAAAGAACTAACAACCAATAGCTTTAAACACTCTCAAGGGGATCATATACGGATTTACCTATATCAAGAGATGGAAGAAGTGGAGCTTATAGTTGAAGACAATGGGGAAGGAGAGGTTGATCTTATCAACTTAAAAAAAGGGCATAAAGGATTATTTTCTATAATAGAACAGGTAAATATGCTTGGAGGAAAGATTGATATTAAATCTAATAAACCTACGGGGTTAAAAGTAAGGATACAGTTAATAATGAAAGGGGATTACTCTTATGAACATTTTATTAATCGATGACCATACTTTGTTTGCTAAAAGTTTGGAGATTGTTTTTGAGGATTATGAAGAAATTAAATCATTAAAACTCATACAAAATGTTGATAATATAAAACAAATCTTAGAAGGTGACAAACCAGATATACTTTTAATTGATATTAATTTAAGTAATATAAGTGATGAAGATGGTATTATTTTATCAAGATTAATTCTTAATGATTATCCAAAGATAAAGATTATTATATTAACTGGCTACGACTTACCAGTTTATCGACATGAAGCTAAAAAAGCCGGTGTTAAAGGTTTTGTTAATAAAAATATATTGCCTGATCAATTGTTGCGGATTCTCATCAAAGTTAATAGCGGATACGAGCATTTCCCAACTAAAGAAGAGGAATATATTTGTGAATTAACAGAGAGTGAAATTAGAATTTTACGGCTGCTTAGCGAGGGCTATAAGCGGGAGACCATTGCGGAAAAACTATACATTAGTAAGAGAACAGTTTCAAATCATATCCAAAACATTTTTAGTAAATTTCAAGTAAGTTCCTCATTAGAAGCTGTTGCAAAGGGGATTAAATTTGGATACATCCAAAATTTATAATAGCTTCCCAATCTAATTAAACTGAATTGAAAATATTATCAACAATATATAAGTACCAAAACATTTACGAAATGATAAATGATGAGAATATATTTATGTAGAAATGATATAAAAATGTAATCAATTATTTTATTTATAATAGAGAAAAATGATTGTTTAGGTACTAGAGATTTTTAATTATGCAAAAAAATACTAGGTAATACCATATTTTACGAAAGAGTGCTCATGTTCAAGAAGAAAAACTAAAAAAGGTCATTAACTACACAGTACGAAGATACTGTGACATTGAGTGAATAGTTAAAGATAAAACACTCAGTAACCCAAAAACCAATAAAGTTTGTTGTATTTTTAGGGCTACTTGAGATTATTTCATCTTCCAGTCTAACAGAGATGAAGTTGTTTCTTCTATATTAAATTGACAAAATTGCAGTTCCCCCGAGTGTTAACAATACGAAATGAACGAACGGTGTACTAATCTGTTAAGATAAGAAAGTTAAATGGAAAAAGTATTTAACTTTTGATATTTCTTTTCATATAAACACGAGTATTATCGCGATCAAACTCAATCCACCCTAAGTGAAGATAATAAGATATATTCTCGGTCAATAATACATGAGTTGCCAATCTTAATTCAATATCCCCCCTAAGTTTAGCTTCTGCTTCAGCCAATTCCAAAAGGCTACGTCCTAAACCTTTACCTTGATAAACAGGATGAACCGCTACATTTGCTACTGTAGTATATTTATCTTCAAATATTAAAACCAGTCCACCAATGATCTTTTTGTTAGATTCAGCTACCCATACAGGATATGAAGCTATCTCCTCTTTATAATCAACATTCATAGGTGGAAGTTTCTCCTTGAATCTATTCGAGTACACTGAGTAAGCCGCATCCATACAGTTTTTAAGTTCCTTTGCATCGTCAGAAATGGCTTTTCGTATTTTAAATTTATTTCTATACATATTTTCATCACCTTCATATAATAAATTTTTCCTTCATCATTGATTAGAACAAGAATTTAAATCTCATGGACAAACGAGATCGAACTATTAGAATAGGGGTTTTTTCATTAAAAAATGTATCCTATTTAGTTTTTCCCTAAATGTAAAAAAAGTTATGGTTACAGTAATACCTTTAATTGTGATAGATCTAACTTCTGGAAGCAATAGATAAATCCTATAATCATTAAAATTTTTAGAATTAATAATTCTATTGCAATTACAGTCACATTAAATATCCAGATTATTGTATCTTGTCATTTACAAAAATACGACCAAGCGGTAAATTTAACTATTAAGACTTAAATGAATTTTCTATCACTTAAGGGTGAAACGTATTAGATTGCGTCGTCCATTAAAAACTAATTATTTAATGGATATTGAATTATCAGAAGAGATGTACTTTATAAGGCATAACAGATTAGAATGGGTGGGAGGAGAATCATATGGATCCTATTAAACTAGTTTTATTTGATCTAGATGATACACTTGTACATTTTGATGACTATTGGGAAATTAGCGTTAAAGAAACCTTCAAAAATCATTTCTACACAAAGGATATGAATGAACACGATTTATTTGAAGTCTTTAATAAAGTAGATCGATTTCTTGTTGGTAAATTGGACAGCCGACAAATTTCAATTGAAGAATATAGGATTAATCGTTTTCTCTATTCAATGGAGCAAGTTGGGGAAACTTCAGATGTAGAAACAGCAATTGATTTTGAAAGATTATATCAATCAATAGGCAAAAAGAATATGAAGCCTAATATGAAAGTAATCAAACTCATATCAGATCTTAGTAATCATTATCGAGTAGGAGTCCTGACTAACGGCAGCAAAGGTTGGCAACTTGATAAGTTAGAGGCAATCGGGCTATATAATGTCTTTCCCAATGAGTACATATTTATATCTGAGGAAGTTGGTCATGAAAAACCAAGCCCAGAAATTTATCATCATGTTTTGAATACGGCTTCACTGCAGCCAGAGCAGGTGCTTATCGTAGGTGATTCTATAGAAAATGATGTATTAGCTCCAATTCAACAAGGGTTTAGAGCGATATTATTAAATAATAAAGATACTCAAAAAACTCAAATTTCTCATCCTCTAACGATCATTACTGAATTAGAAGAGTTACGTTGGATTTTATTATCATAAGTTAAAATTAATGGATGAAGCTTAACTAGTTCGATTAGATTACTCTGGAAAAGTAGTTACGGGTAGATCATGTGTGAGTAAAAATGATACGTACTGGAAAAATTGAAAAACGTGTGCCTATTACAGTCAAGGTATCACATGGTATGGAGGCGAATAGACAATTGACTACAGTAAAATTGGTTGCATTTGACTTAGATGGCACATTAATAAGAAAAGAATCCGTTTGTGAGATTATTGCAAAACAAATGGGTCATTTGGACCTTATGAAGGAGTTTGAAAAATATAGAAAAGATGAAGAAATAAAAAGCGCTCGTCAGGAATTAATAAAAATTTATCAAGCAGAAACGAGAGAGAATATATTGGGTATGTTAAAATATGCTCAATTAGCTCCAGATTTATATGAAGGTATAGAACTTCTTCATAAAAATTCAATTTCAACAGCCCTTATATCTATTACTTTTGAATTTGCAGTAGAGTGGTTTGCTGAACAATTAGGAATAGAATATTTTGTAGGGACTTCCTACGACAGTAAAGGAGACATAAATCATTTTTGGCCAAAAGATAAAGAGATATGGTTAAGAAAATTAACAAGTCAGTTGAATATATCGTTAGATGAGGTGGCTGCAGTTGGCGATTCTTTTGGGGATGTGCATATGTTAAATGCAGTAAGGCATCCTTATTATGTAGGAGATATAATCCCAATATCACTGGATAATTCGTACCATTATAATGACGGTAGTATTTTGGAGATTGCTGAACATATTGTTAGTATAAAATAGACAATAATTATAATAATTTCCTTTCATGGCATTTCGCTTTCATTAAGTTGGATAATTTGTTGATTAAATTCTTAGGTGAATGCTTGACTTGAATTTTAGATATGAATAATCTCCTCAAGATTAGTTTCATAAATGATTATTATTACCATATAGAATTTTTAAAAAGAAAAGACGCGTTCCTATTGTAGAAAAGCGCCATATTGTTGAATAACATTTTCTATGTTTCTCTTCATCTTTATGAATCTAATTATCTTTAATACTTAAAAATAGAAACATTTGTAGGATATAAACTCAACTTATGTTAGATATTTTGAATTTCACTTAAGGTAAAAGTTTGTTGTAAATGCTTTTGTAATTTAGATAGGTAGACATCAATATCAGGGTTATGCATGACATCATAAAGTGCAAAGGTAGGTAAAGGAGTCATTCCAGTAAATTGTTGAAGTTTATGCACATGAAAAAATAGATCATCAATGGATTTTCCATCGAAAAATTTTTCTTTATTACCAAATGAATATTCAGGGGCATTCATAGTAAGTGAAAACATGTATTTTTTTCCTTGTAACAAACCACCATGACCATACTCAGTATCGAGGGTTACAAAATGTTTTAGTAGCTCGCTAAAATATTTTAAAAAAAGTAACGGTAAATTAAAGGAATGCACGGGACTTTGATAAATAATGACATCCGCCCAATTGAATTTTTCTTGCTCTTCCTTAATATTGTAACCTTCTTGGACTATTGTAGTTTTTATTTCATGATTATGTTTTTTAAATTCTTGGATCATTTTCTGAATCATAGTGCTGTTTAGCCTACCAGGAGAGAAATCATAATACTCATGTCCATTTACGATAAAAATTTTGCTCATTTTTACCATTCCTCCTTCGATTTTTTGATTATTTGGAGAATTTTATATACATCTCATTTCATTAGAGGTGCTAAGTGAATCATATCAAGGAGAATTACCAAAATGAAGAAATTATATGTTATAAAGTTATAACTAAAAGTTATAACACTGTAAAGGAGAATGAAGTCATGAATTTACAACAATTACGGTACTTTGTTGAGTTGGTAAACTGGAATAGTTTGTCAAAGGCAGCTGAAGCGTTATATATATCACAACCAGCATTAAGCAAGCAAATAAAGAATTTAGAACAATTTTTGGGTTTAACATTATTAAATAGAACAAGTAAAGGAATAGAGTTAACAGATGATGGAGAACGTTTATTTCATAAAATCAAACCAATATTAATTGAACTTGATTCAATAGTGCAGGAGATGAGTAGCAGAAGAAAATTAAGAGTGGGTGCATTAATTTCTATTGGATCTTATTTCTTTTCTTCAAGAGCGAATAAGGAGAATTCTTATCAGTACTCAATTGTATTTAGAAGTACTACTACAGAATTATTACATTTACTTCTCAATAAAGAACTAGATGCAGTGATCGTACAAGATGTTGAACAGTTTCTGCACTTAAAAAGCAAGTTGATCTTCCAAGAAGAATATTTAGTTGCCTTATCAGAAACAAACCAATTAGTTGAACAAAAAGAGGTTGAATTATTAGATTTAATAGAAGAGAAGATCTTTATTCCATCTTCAAGTTGTGAGTCAAGTGATTTAGTACAAAAAATATTTAAGTCCTGTGACATCAACCCAAAAATCTACAAGGAGGTTCAAACTGATTCACTATTAAATTATGTAGGTGAGGGTCAAGGGATAGCATTTTTCCCTTCTATACAAGCTCAAAAAAATACCAAAAAAAATATTGTATTTAAAAAAATAAAAAAGAAACCTTTGGTTAGATCATTCTACTTATTGACACATTCAAACAAGGATACAGAGTTGATGGGTCAAGAACTAACTAATTTATTAAATTTGTGAGTTAGGAAGCACTTGTTCGTTTAAAATATTGATCAACTCATTATTTATTTCGAGTCATATACTAATTTCTGTTATCTTTAATTACTTTGACCTTTTTATTTAATTCCAAAACCTTTTAAAACTAAACCGCACAGATTTAAAAAATAGGGAAGGTACCTTATTAAATTACCGTGATCGATTTGGGAAGTTCATTGACTCTCATTGAAACTCAAATTTTTCAAGTCTTAATAATTTTTTTCTAATGTTTCTTTTGCATTTTTATCATCAAAGAGAATTTGATATACAGCATTGAAAATTGATAGTTCAGCATCACACTGAAACTTCTTTGTTTCCCTTCCTGTATCGTTTATTTTATGACTAGTAATAGTGTATTGTATCTCGTAAATATTATTTTTATTAGTATCGTAACAAGATTACATGACTGCTAATTCTCTAAAATTTTAAAACCTTTTTTCATTTAATTAAGGGATGTATAAGTAAAAAGACACATTCTACGAAAAAGGGTTAATGGTTAAATATATAGAGGAATATTCCGATGTTCCCGAAATAACCCGTTCAAAGACTAGGTAACAACTATTTTTTTTCTATCCATGCTTTCCGAAAGTCATCATATCCAAAAGCTTCGAATTTAGTACTTTGAATTAAATGATGAAACATACGTTGAATGATTGGGTGATATTGATACACAATAAGATGCTCATTTCTTAAATATTGCTCAACTTTATCTATCCATGCTTCCCGTTTATTGAAATCTGGTTCATATTTAATATGTTCAAGGAAATTTTCAATGATGTGTAAGTGCTCTTGGTTAATAAATCTTTGGAAAATATTTGATTTATTATAAAACGAATCTAAAAACGAGAAATGATAATCATCTGATGTCACCTCGCCTGCAAAAAGTAAATCAGCTTCTTGTTCAATGGTTGATGAATAGAAATCATCCATTTGAAAGTAAATACATTGAAGTTGAACACCTACTGAAGAGGCTTCCTTCATAAACCATTCGGCCTGTTCTTTTTCATCAGGGGTGTCTCTTGAATATATCATTAATGTTTCACCTTGATAACCTGATTTCTGTAGTAACGATTTTACTAGAGTTTTATTTTTAGATTCTTGATGTGATTTCCACGGAAAATAGCTGGATGCTTCTATGAAATTTGTTCTGCCTAGATCCTCCCACATTTGCTTCATATCTAGTAGGTGAAATAGTGCTGACCTAAAGGAATGACGTTGGACAATTGATGGTCGCTTTAAATTAAAGGCAAGAAATCGAAAACCTACTATCATATCTTCCTTACTTATCGTTTCTTCTTTTTTCTCTTCTCCTTTGAGTTGAATTGTCATTGTAGTATTTGTTTCGCTAGGCAAAAGATAAAATTCAATCTCATCGATTAACGGTCTTTCAAGGAAATATTGATCAAACGCCTCTAGCACAATCATCGTATCAGTACGTTTTTTTAGTTGAAATGGACCTGTGCCAATCCATTTGTTTTCATCAAACGGTTCATCCTCTGGAAGAATAGAAAAATGAATTGTACTCATATACCGACTGAAAAGTGGATTTGATTGAGATAAATGAATCCGAATAGTGTGTGGAGAAACGCATTCAATCATTTTGATATCTTGTACGATCCAATTTAGAGAAGATGATCCGCTTTTTAGTCTTTCAATTGTATATTTTACATCACCACTATGTAAATAACGTTGATGATGAAACTGAACCCCTTTCCTTAAATAAAATGTCCAAGTTCTGTAGTCATTGTCAGTTTGCCAACGATGGGCGATATGTGGGTAAATGGTATCCGCCTGTTGATCATAGATAACAAGTGTACTTCCTAATTGTTGAATCAAATAGTTTTCAAAATCAATAGCAGAGTATTGTGGATCTAAGGTGACCATTCTTTTAAAAATTGCCAATCGTAATACTTCCTTCGATTGATGTGTCGTTTGAATACCAAACAGTTTATTGACTTCTTTTGATACATTAGTTACCCATGATTTTGGAATAGGTAACTGTAACAATTGAAAGATACTCTCGATGTGGTCGTGTTCAATACATTGTAATACAGCGTGCTCAAATTCTTGTTGAAAGGTATTTGTAAAATTGATGCGAGATGGGTTTCCTCTCCCTCTACCGGGGTGATAAGTACATCTGCCATCTTCTACAAATCTTTTAATTTTTATTTTGACATTTTTCTGATTACAATACCAAACTTGTTCAAGCTCCTTAAGCTTGAATGTCACTGTTTGTTTTATTTCCCTAGGATATAAATAGCCTCGCATTTGAAAATACGCTAAATCCTTCATCGTTTGCTCCTTTCTTTGAAAAAGGGGTCGTAATAAGTTAGATTAAACCCTTTTTATCAATCTATGTATAAAGCATAATAATTTGTAAACGGTATGATACTTCTAATTTAAATTAAGGAGTGGAAGTGATGGAGTTAAAAACCGTATTATCTATTATCGTTACAGTTTTCTTTTGGGCATCTGCTTTTGTCGGCATCCGGGCAAGTCTTGAGGATTTCTCACCACAAAACTTAGCTTTGCTAAGATTTTTAGTTGCATCATTAATATTTTTTGTTATTGCATTTTTCAAGAAAATACGTATTCCAGAAAAAAGTGATATGATCCGAATTTTTCTCTCAGGATTCATCGGTATTGCATTGTATAACTTTGCATTAAACTATGGTGAACAAAGAATTGAAGCAGGAATTGCGAGTTTTATTGTCAACACAGTTCCAATCTTTTCAGCATTATTTTCTATGTTTTTTCTTCGAGAGAAATTCTATCTGCGACAATGGGTCGGATTCCTCATAAGTCTCTGTGGAATTATTCTTATTGCCTATCGTCCAGAAACAGACTTTACCATTGGGGTAAGCGTTTTTGTTCTACTGTTTGCAGCAACTACACAAGCAGCGATGTTCACCTTACAAAAGCCACTTACGAAAAAGTATTCTCCTCTAGAATGTACAGCTTACGCTATTTGGAGTGGAACGTTCACACTATTATGGTTTGGATCTGGTCTTTTGAATGAAATCTATGCTGCTTCAATTAGTAGTACTGTAACAGTTATTTATCTCGGTATATTTCCAGCTGCAATTGCTTATTTAACATGGGCTTATGTGTTATCACGATTATCTGTATCTGTTGCTACAACATTTTTGTACCTTGTACCCGTAGGAGCTACATTAATTGGATGGATCTGGTTACGAGAAATACCTACTTTATTATCTATCGGTGGAGGTATACTCGTCATTATAGGAGTATTCTTTGTAAACCAAAACATTAGAACAAGTGAAAAGGGTAAAAGGATTCATATAGCTTCATTATACAAATAATGTGGATCTATTAATTATGGTGCTATTTTGTTGTTATATATCCTAAATTGTTTTCGGATAGATTGTTGCTTTTATTAAAAATATTATCACTTATTTAGCTAAAGTTCAGGGTACCTTCCCACCATAAAAACGATGAATTACACTATCAGTATAAGATTTTTTACGAGGGCTTCAGTGATGAAAAGCTTAAACAACATCTAACTTAAAATAGGATTGTTACTCCTGAAAAGCGTATGTAGTAGATGCGAATTTCTATACACACGCTTTCTTCATTAACTTGTTCTTTGCTTTGTATCTTCCATTAAATCATTATCCTGTTTAGAAAATGAAGCTAATAAGTAATATATTCCTGGGATAACTATTAACATGCCAACAATTGCAAAGATTTGACGTGTATTTAATTCAAATAATGGAGCGGAAGCAAACAAAATACCTAATGGCATCGTAACTCGCAAAAATAGTAATCGCACTGCACTTAGTTGGGTTAAACGATCTCTGGGGGCTTCTTGCTGAAAAATTGCTGAGCTTTGGGCATTGAACAGGGGAAATAACATTCCTCCAAATAATTCACAAATCCATGCTAAAGGAATGAGGTTTACAAAATACAGCAGTATGAATGAAATACCTCCTCCGATTAAACCGAAGTACATAGTTTGATAGTTTTTTGGTAATTTCGAAAGTAAAACCATACCTATAGCATAACCAACTGGGAAAGTTCCAGCAAAGATTGCATATTCCCAATGTTGACCATTAAGATCTCCACGAATAAAAGGAATACTCAAAACCAATGTTGCTCCAACTGCAAATTGAACTATTGAAGAAAGAATAGTGAGTCGCAATAGATGTGGATATTTAAAGAAAGTACGGTAGCCTTCTTTCATTTCTTCCCACCAAAACTTTTTAGTCCATGTTGCAACTTTCTTCGTACTTAACTGAGGGATGATTGAAAGTGCTAGAAAACTAGTTAGAAACATAACTGATGAAACCCCATATATAATATGCATAGGAATGAGCAACAAAAGTAATGAAGTTATTCCAGGAGCAATAAAGCTCATAAGCCGAATAGTTCCGTCTAGTAATGCATTTGCATGAATAAGTTCTTTTTCTTTACATATTTCAGGAAGAAGTGAAAAAGATAGACTTGCGTATATTGGTTGCAACAAACCTAATATAAATTGTAAAATGACTAATCCTATAATTGTTCCTATATCTGTTCCACTGAAAGCACCGACTAGCGGAAGTAAGTAGGCACCTGCACGAATCAACTGAATGTTTCGAAGTACTTTTTCTTTTATAACATGATTTAGGAACGGAGCACTTACCCCCTGTAATATTAATGAAGGAATAAAATATACAAACCAAAGTAAGCCCATCCATTCCTTTGAACCAGTCAGTTCATACAGAAGCAATCCATTTATAATTCCTCCAGCTGCTCCACCAAACTCTGAAACAATTTCACCAATCCAAAGTGCTTTAAAAGACTTAGAGTAGGTCTTCATTGTAGACCTTCAAGGTACTGAGAAAGTTTTCCTGAAAAATCGTTTATTTGGCTTGCGTTTGCGGAATAGATTCCTTTATCAACACTAATAAATTTTGCTGCTTTTATTATAGAGAGCTGATGATGTAATGACGTTTTAGATGTATTAAAATGAATGCTCATTTCTTGAAGAGATAAAGGACCTTTAAGAAGCTGATATATTATTTTTAAGCGAAGTTCGTCTCCTAATGCTTTATGACCACGTATTAATTCACTTGACGGAACACCAGATTCTAAGAAATATTCGTCTTTCAAAGGGTAGAAGAAGAGTTTAGTATCATGTGTACGTAGTTCTAAGATCCATGGACGATATGAAACATGTGGTATTAATTTAACAGTCCAGATAGAAGGCTCAGGAATATACTTAATTCCACCCGTAATTCGTTCAATTTCCTCAGTTGGGTTTAATATATCTAGTGTATTGTATTGTTTTTGATCAAAAGTAAGTGCTTGAATCCATTTTTCCCATTCTTCATGTTGTGTTACCCATTTATACCAACTATTTAAAGTATCGTTGAATAATTCACAAATATCATGATGAGAGTAGCAAGCAAGATGACGAATATATCCACTTAAGTAATCGTGAGATTCAAAATATGTAGCATACTTCTCGAATAACTCAACTTGTTGATGGTTGGTGGCTGTCATTTTTCTTATCGTTTCTGCATCTCGATTATTATAAGGTAATAGTGTGTCATAGAAGTAATCAATTGGCATCTCTGCAAGACGCTTTGAAAAATCTTGAATAGATGGTGATGATAGTTCGTTTTGGAGCATGATCATTCCATACCAAAAATTAGTATCTTGGATGATTTTTAACTGTTCTACTAGTGAGGATGGCATAGAATCTTTGTCTAATGTCCATTTTTCATCTAAATTGAATGTATGTCGAAGTTTTGCATGTGTGTAACCTGCAATACCAAGAATCACCTCCCAAACAGATAATGATTCTACTTGCAATGAAATTGTTTCGGTTGACTGAGGGGGATAAAGACGTTTCATAACAGAACCTCCATTTTATGTATTTTCTTAATTCTAAATTATCGAAAAGTAAAATTCAATATATTTTGAATAATAAAAAGGTGAGGTAGTCATTAATATCTCCAATTTGATTATTTTTTTCGAGAATTAATATAATTGAAAATTAGATAGAAAACTATAACGCCTATTATCCTTGTATAATCTATCGAACATCTACAAATGTATGTAGTAGACTGTAATAATTCTCAATTAACAAGATCGTATTGGTAAAATTGGTTTTCATGTTTGCCAAATAAGTAAGCTAATCAATATTTTTATTTCTAACAAATTTATATTACAAAAAATCTATTGTTAGTTTTCATATCTGTATTTGTAATAAAGTTTCATAATATACAGAGTTAACTGTAAGTTGGGTCTATTTGTATATATAAATCATAGTCTCTTACCATTGTTTGTGATTTGGAAAAATTCTAACAGGCTGTTAGTTAGAATAAAACTACTTACAATCTTTTCTTGACGGCTCCCTTTCTATCAACTATAATTCATCAAAATACGATAGAAGGAAGGGATAAGCTAGTTTTTGTATAGTAATTTTGGCTACATGCTCCAATAATATTGATAATTATAAATTGTAAATGTTTTGATATTCAACAACTTTTAACCACTAAAAAGGAGCATGTTCAAGCATAAGTTTCGATGTTGTACAAAAACATACTATTGTTTTTAATTTGTATAGTATAAGTAATCTATCGCTAACTGATTTCATTTTTGAGATAGGCTAGTTAAGATCTCATTCAATAGTCGTACAAATATATCATTCTATGATCTGATCCAACTACTTAGATCATCTTAGTATAATGAAATCAGCTCGTATTGATGAGAAACTTGTCTAACTTAAAACAAGAAATTGTTTACAGTTACTTTGAGCGTACATACTCGGAGGGAGGAGTGTAAGTTGGAAATAAGAAGAATTCACCCAATTAGTCTAACAATTATTATAGGTACACTCTTTGCACGGATGGCTACATTTATGACAATCCCATTTCTAGCAATCTATTTAACGTCTGCAAAGGGTGTTAGTCCTGGTTATGCTGGAGCTATTATTGGGGTTAGTTCGATAGTAGGTTTATTTGGTAGTTTCGTTGGTGGTTATTTATCAGATTTATATGGGCAAGAAAAGGTGATGAAATATTCTATTTTTATATGGATATTTGTTTTTGTCGGTTTTGCTTTAGCTGATAGTGTCATGATGTTTTTTATATTGAATGCTTTAAATGGTTTATGTCGTTCTTTTTTTGAACCATCTTCTCGTGCTTTGCTCTCGAAAGTAACTAAGCCAAAAAATAAACTGTTGGTGTTTAACCTTCGATATGCAGCCATTAATGTCGGTGCTGCAGTAGGCCCCTTAATTGGGTTAAAGATAGGAAGTTCATCTTCAACTTCTGCATTTTTTGTAACAGCAGTCGTATATACTGTTTACTTTATTGTTCTAATTGCGATGTTTTCTTTGCATTCAACTAATAATAGTTCTGATTCAAGCTCAAATGAAAGGGTAACGATGGCAAAAGCTTTGAGGGTACTAAGTACTGATCGTGTATTTTTATTTGCAGTCATTGGTTTAATGGTTGGGGTTTGTGGTTATTCTCAATTTAGTTCGACTATCCCTCAATATTTAGCCCACTCGCCATTTTTTCAAAATGGTGTAGAAGTGTACTCTTATCTAATTGTGTTTAATGCTGTAACAGTATTAATTGTTCAATACCCAGTAACAAGGATAGGAAAACGTTATTCGGCACTAATATCTATTATGATTGGAACGTTAACTACCTCTATAGGGTTACTAGGTTTTGCATTTTTTACTTCAGTGCCGTTATTGTTTTTATCAATATTCGTATTTACTGTCGGTGAAGTAATGATGTTTACAATGACAGATTTATTTGTTGACCAAATATCACCACATGATATGAAAGGGTTGTATTTTGGAGCTATGGGTTTCACTGCAATCGGAGGATCGTTTGGCCCTTGGATTGGGGGACTTATGCTCGAGTATTTCGGTTATACGAATAATTTTGCTTTATTTAGCGTGTTGACACTATTCCCTTTGCTAGGATTTCCCGTTCTTTTATATGTTAAGACTTTGATGACGTCAACGAAGAGGAAAGTAGAATTTAGTCTTTGAACAGATATTAGTTGAAGGCAAAGGAGAGGTTAGGGATAGAAATTTACTTACTTGTGATCATAAAAGTGTTGTTATGTGATTGATAGTTCAAGCCTTTCTGTCCTTAACCATTCGCTACGGATGATAAACTTGTAAACTTAATAATTTGACTAAACTTAACACATGTATTCAACAAAAATTACTTATTTGAGAAACTTTAATGACACCTCATAAGGAATGACCCATTTCCTATAAACCAGTGATATTAATATATACTCAATCAAAATACATCGTCAGATCTAAAAGTCAATAAACTTATAATTGTTGAATAAAAGGTCATGGTATAGAGTGTAAAGCGAATAATGATGGATAAATCAATTATTCGCTTTTTTCGTAGATAACTTAAGGGGTGGAGTTATTAGGAAATTCAATATTATTAGAGGTATCATTAACTCAGAAATAATCGGTGGAAAATAGTTGATACAGTATTTGAACAGTTATAATAAAAGTTATTGATTTTTATAAGTTGTTTTAATAGCGTCATACGAAGAAATTTGTTTAGGAGAATTATATAAACGTATATGCAGAGGAGGATATTGATGAAAATTGAACATATAGCGCTATGGACAAAAGATATTGAACGGCTAAAGGGTTTTTATATCAAATATTTTGATGCTACAGCTAATTTGAAGTATGAAAATAAAACAAAAAGGTTTGAATCTTATTTTTTGTCTTTTGATTCAGGATGCCGATTAGAGATTATGCAAAAATCTTCGATTCCAGACAATAAAAATGATTCAATTGAGGAATATATAGGACTCATACACTTTGCTATTTCCGTAGGAGAAAAGGGAGCTGTCGATTCATTAACAGAACTGCTAAGGTCTGATGGATATACAATTATCAGTGAACCTAGAACTACTGGGGATGGATATTATGAAAGTGTCGTGTTAGATCCAGATGAAAATCGAATAGAAATAACAATTTGAGTATATAAGGATTGTTAAGGTGAATGGTATAACTCTTTAGCAACCATTGAGGGGGTTATAGCAAAGGGATGCCGATATTCTAATATGAAAAGTGGATGATAATGTAGTAAAAAACTTCATTCATCATATTCGAGGAATGATTTTATCTATGGATAACTATTAACAATGGCTAGTTATGATTGATTAAGTCATGTTTAACCTCTACCAAATCAAAGAAGGTTCTAATGAAATATCGCTAATTAGAACCTGTTATTACCTCGTTATGTTACAACTGTTTCACATGTATAGTTCACTATCAATGAAATTATTCATTCGTTTTAAGTGTAAACATGTTGAATTTTCTTATGATTGTAGCTGGATTTCCTATTGTAAGGGAACGATGATCGTGGGCGTTGATTAAAATGGCATGAATAATATTGTTTGTTATCACATTTTAAATAGTGTCAACTGACTATAGATTCTCACTTTAAACTTTAGGAGAGTATACGTAGTTTTATTGAGTAAGGAAGCTTCATTTTAAACATATAGTATGTTCTAAATAATAAGGGAGGTTAGTTCAATACTATTAATTTTTGTGATTATATAAGGTTTTTCAATATTAATACATTTTTCTGTTAGGGCTGTACAATCATTAGTGTAGGGAAATGAAGTTATGGCTAGTGAATTGTCCTAGTGAGGGAATGATCTATTTCAGATTGGTTTCGTCGATTGTGCTAATTACATTATACAGTTATGGTGACATTTCCTTTTTTATGTCCTGTATCGACGTATCGATGAGCTTCAATAATTTGTTCCAACGGATAATTTCTATCTATTACAGGCTTTAATACTCCTTTTTCAATAAGTTGTTTTAGATAAGCTAAATCCTCAGCTTTCTCAGGAGGTTTTTGCCCAACTATGATTTTCTTGTTGCTTATTAAAGAGGTCCACATCATTCGTAGGCTTTTTACTGGAGCAGTAACATTTAAATAAATTCCATCTTTGTTCAGTGATCGGTTACAAATAGAAAATGGGCATTTATCAACTGCTAATAAAATCACATCATACATTTCAAGTTTTCTTGTGAAATTTTCCTCAGTGTAATCAATTACCTTATCTGCTCCTAAAGATTTTACTAATTCTAGATTTGCACTGCTGCATACGCCAGTAACCTCAGCCCCGAAATATTTTGCCAGTTGTATAGCGTATGTGCCTACACTTCCAGAAGCTCCATATATAAGAATTTTTTGTCCGTTCTTAATGTTACATTTTCTGAGATAGTGTAATGCTGTTCGGGCTCCTATAGGAATAGCTGCTGCTTCTTCATACGTAATATTTGATGGTTTTAAGGCAATTGGTCCATCTTCAGGAAGGCATTTATACTCAGCGTATGCTCCAAAGTTTTCAAGTGTAGCTGCAAATACTTGATCACCTTCTTTGAATAACTTAACATCCTTTCCAACAGATTCAACTTCACCAGCTAGTTCAACGCCAAGAATCGGATTTTTAGGTTTTGTAAGACCGAGGGTTAATCGAGCAGGGAGCCAGAAAGAAGGTGGAATTGTGAAACTTCGCATTCTGAAATCAGCAACTGTAACTGTGGTTGCTTTTACTTTTATGCATAGTTCATTATCTTTAGGAGTAGGTTTTTCCACCTCATTTAACTGAAGAACCTCGGGTGATCCATATTTTGTGCATATAATTGCTTTCATAGTATCTCCTCCATATTTTTTCGTAAGAACTCATCAACTAGCGTCATAGACTTTTTTCAACCATTCAACAACACTCTTTTTCTCGTTTTCATGTAATTCCTCTACATTTCTCATATTTAATATTTTGCCATTTCGAATAACAACAATCATATCCAATAGAGCTTCAACTTCTTGAATTTCATGAGTAGTTATGATTACAGTTTGTTTATTAAGATCGATATATGATAACAAACCTTTAACTACAGATTCACGTACCATAGGATCTAATCCTGAGAAGGGTTCATCCAAAAGAATATATGGGACATCTCTAGCTAAAGATAATACAATTTTTAAACGACCTCTATTACCTTTTGATAGATTTTTAACTTTTTGATCTGGAGCTAATTTCATAAACTCCATAATTGTATATGCTTTATCTAAATTAAAATCTTTAAATTGAGTAGCAAAGAAATCAATCGTTTGCTTTACAGTATATATCGTATAATAGGCATCAAGTTCAGATAAATATGTTACGATTTCACTGATCTTGCGGTTTGCTGGAGAATTGTTAACCTTTACTGTTCCTTTTGTAGGGCGTATTAATCCCGCCATCAATTTCAACATCGTTGATTTCCCACTACCATTCTCTCCGATGATGCCAATGATTTTTCCACTTGGTAACCGAAGGTCTACGTTATTTAATGCATTTTGAGATAAATAACTTTTTGATACATTTTCAAAAGTAATCATCTTACTCGTCCTCCCCAATAATGTATTCCTGTAACCCATTGACCATTTCTTTTTTACTGAATCCCATCTCTGTCATTTGCTCAATAAACCTTGAGATGTGGTCGTTTTTCAACTCTTCTCTCAAGCTGATTAGCTTAGCTTCATTGGTAGTAACAAATGTGCCTTGACCTCGCTTAGTTTCCACAATATTCATCCTCTCTAATTCACTGTACGTGCGTTGTACAGTATTTGGATTAACACCGGATTCAATTGCCATTTCACGAACTGATTTCAATTTTTCCCCTGCACGTAATTCATTCCTTACAATTTTATGATTAATTCGATCTGCTAATTGCATATATATCGGTTTAGTTGCTTGGAAATTCTCCATATTTATACCTCAACTTTCTTCTCAATCATCCATGCTGAAAGAACGAATAACACAATCCCAAGTAAAGTATGAAACAAATCTTCTCCTAAATAACCAATAGTGCCGAATTCTTCAAAACTTATTTGACCAAAGTTTTCTATAGCTACAAGTTTGGGAATATCAATCGAATATTCACCCCATAACACCATTTGAGCGTATAGATCAGTAAATTCCATTCTTGAAAAGCTCCAAAAGAATAGAAAAATAAAAACAATAATGCTTAATATACTCCATTTTCCTATTCGGGTTTTAAACATATGATAAACGGTCCAAAAAAACATGAAACAAACACTTAAAAAGAGTGACGTTAAAATCAAGTGACTAAACAAATAGAAGAGTAACTTAGTGAAATCACTAAAATAATACGTTAATTCTGAAAAATATGGCGTGAAATTTATTATCAAAAAGATACCGATTAAACTTAGAGACATAATTGCTGCAATAACTCCATTCACTAACTTACTTCCTAACAACATATAAGCGGATTGCGGATTGTGGAGCCACAAATGCAGTTGTTTACGTTCTTTATTTAAACTCATTAAAATGTAAGTACCTATGAAAAAAACATGTACTACAATAGTAATGAAGAGGGGGATGAATTTAAAGAAATCGTATTCATTCATCATCCAATCAATATGAGGTTGTTGACCAGAGTTGGTTTTACTTAAATAAAAGTACCAGCCAGAAGCAAACGCCATCACATCAAGCAACAAAAACACTAACAGTCGGTTTTTCATTAACAAGAAATCTTTCTTTAACAAGGCTATCCAAGAATTCATAAACATCCTCCTTAATTTTGTATTAATGTGTTGTTGTTTTAGTGTTCTAGTTGAATAATACACTAGATGTATTAAAATGTCAATATTGTCCTTTTTAAATGGGTGATCTAACTAATGTGGAATATTAGAATAAACATATAGATAAGGATTGTTGAAGATAGTCTATGAACATGAAAAAGCAAATAGAAAGGAAATTCTAGAGGGGTTATTGAAGAGTAAACATAAAGTTATAATGAAATGGAATTATAACTAATAAAATATAGTGTTGTAATTAATTTACTAATAATTTCATCAAAGGTTTGTAATAATTGACTAATTCAAAATAATAACTTCAATGTCAGAACGATAAAAAGAACATATGAAGGAGATGGTATCATGGGAATGGACTCAACATGGACTGAAGTGGATATGTATTTTATTAATAAATTAATAGCATTCGATTCAAATTTCGATTACGTATTAAAAAATAATAAAAAAGCTGGTTTACCTGAGATTGATGTTTCACCTACTCAAGGTAAGCTATTACATCTATTAGCAAAGATGAAAGGCGCAAAAACGATATTAGAAATTGGGACGCTTGGTGGTTATAGTAGCATTTGGCTTGGTAATGCATTGCCAGATGATGGATGTCTCGTTACGCTAGAATATAATGAAAAACATGTAAAAGTAGCTAATGAGAATATAAAAAAAGCAGGACTTGATCATAAAATTAAGATAATTGAAGGACCAGCGCTTGAGACACTGCCTACTCTTGAATCAAAAGGATTCACTAGCTTTGACTTCATTTTTATTGATGCGGATAAACCAAGTAACCCTTATTATTTGAATTGGGCACTAAAACTTTCTAAGCCAGGAACAGTTATCATTGTAGACAATGTAGTACGTAACGGACATGTTGTTGACAGTGAAGGTGTAGATCAAAGTGTCTTAGGTACTCGTCAATTAATTGATCTCTTATCTGAAGAGCCACGGATTGATGCAACTGCAATTCAAACAGTCGGTTCAAAAGGATATGATGGTTTTGTTATTGGTATCGTAAAAGAGTAATTGTCTAAAAAAATGGTAGTAATCTAATTTTAGTAGGTTTCATTTTATAGAAATTGTAGAGTATTAAATAACAATACATGAAGTGAAAGGAAATAAAAGATAGAGGTGATAAAGGTTGTTAGAACGTTCGATGGTAAGAATAAGGCGAATTAACAGTGGAAAGGGAGTGATATAAAGGAGAGCATTCATTGTTGTTGCTCTTCTAATTAAAACAAAGGGAGAGTATATAATGAACAATAATATTACAATCAAAAATGATGGTTTTATATTAAACATTTGCATAAAAGGTTCTGGAAGTCCGGTATTAGTAGTAGGAAGTAGTATCTACTATCCTCGTCTATTCTCAAATGAGTTATATAAGAATTTTCAGTTTATCTATATGGACCATAGGGGGTTTGTGAAGTCTCCAAGAAAGCTAGAACCCGAAGACTATACACTAGATAAAATTTTATCAGATATTGAAAAAGTAAGAACTACATTAAACTTAACTACCTTTAGTATTCTTGGGCATTCTGGACACGCTTTCATGGCATTAGAGTATGCAAAAAGGTATCCAAACAATATTGAAAAAGTTATATTGCTGAATTCTGCTCCGTCAAATAGCATGCAAAGACAAAAGTGCAGTCATGCATTTTTTGAGAAAGATGCTATCGAGGAAAGGAAACAAGTACTATCTAAAGAGATGGAATTATTGCAGAGAGATATTGAAATAGAGCCTGAAAGAAGGTTCTCTTATATGTGTATACGAATGGGAGCTATGAGCTTTTTTGATTACAACTTCGACTCAGCTTACTTGTGGAAAGATGTATACACGAACATGGAAATTATCGACTACTTATGGGGAGTAGCTTTTTCAGATATAGATATAACTAACGGTTTAGAAAAGTTAAACAAACCTATTCTATTAGGACTTGGTAGGTTTGATTACTTAGTTGCTCCAATAACTTTGTGGGATTCAATTATCATTAACAACACTCAGGTAAAGAAAGTAGTGTTTGAAGAAAGTGGTCATAACCCTATGCTTGAAGAGGAATTTCAATTTAATGGGGTTCTTACTAAATTTCTAAAAGACGAAAATGAATCCAGATATTAAGTTTGTTATTTGTTCATTCCTTGGAGGCTATTAACATTTCGTAACAGAAGTATCTAAGAAACTATTTAAGGCATATTTATTTTTGAATAATAAATATGCCATTTCTTCATTATTTGTATGAATAATAGATTTGTTAGGGGTTAACTTTTTTGAAAAAATTGAAGAGGACGTTAAAAGAATGTCTTAATTAGATAATTGTCTCCAAAATAATTGAGTTAATTATTCCTGTTGTATAATTAATTCTCTAATAAATTCCACAATCTCCTCCATGTTCATTTTACGAGATCCTTTCACTAAAAAGGTAGTATTTTCTGTTCGTTTTGCTAGCTCATGTTTCAACATTGTATGGTTTGCAAAATGACCTGCCCGTTCGGGAGGGAAACCAGCTGAAATAGCACAATTATAAATCATTCTTGCCTGTCTTCCATACGTGAATAAATAGTCTACTTTTTTATTCACTAAATATTCTCCTATTTCACAATGAATAGATGGAGAAGACTTACCTAGTTCTAACATTGAGCCAAGTACGACAACATTTTGAAAGGTACTGATGTTCTCTAGGACATCAATTGCAGCCTTTAGCGCATTAGGATTAGAACTATGACAGTCATCAATTAGGAGAACATTTTCAGAAAGTTTATCAACTGTAATCCTTCTCTTCGGTTTCATAAATTTTGCGAGTCCATTTTGGATTTCTTCGATAGAAAGCCCTTGTTCGTAAGATACGGCTATTGCAAATAAAGCATTGTATACATTGTGATTACCGTAGATAGGGATATAAATGGGGAATTTTTTGTTATTTATCGTCACCTCAAATTTCATTCCATCAAGACTATAATAAATGTTTGAAGCAATGTAATCGCATGATTGGTTTGTTCCTATCGTCCGAATCGTTCCTTGGAAAGCTTCAGTATTTAAGTATTGAGAATTTTCATCGTCATCGTTTACGTATAACACCCCGCTTGGCTCCATTCCAATAATAAGTTCTGACTTTGCTTTTGCTACCTCTTTTACATCTCCATTGAAATGACCCATATGGGCAGTCCCTACATTTGTAATAACGCCAACTGAAGGTTGTAATTGTTTGCAATGTTTTTCAATGTTTTTGTAATAACTCATCCCATATTCCACTACTGCTACCTGATAGACTGATTCCTTTAATAGATCTGCATGTTCACGAGTATGAACATGTGTATTTCTACTATTGGCAGATTCGAACACTTTCCATCTTTCTCTTAAAATAGAGGCAATCATCGACTTAGTTGTCGTTTTCCCTGCACTACCCGTAACTGAAATAATCTTAGGTGATATCTTTTGTGTATCAGCAGGTAACCTACCGCCAGAACCCAAAGTTTCGATATCATTATTTGTAAGATGAAATTTAATTTCAATTGCCGCCAGTTGAACATTAACTCTTGCTTGCTCTTGGTTAATTCCAGTTGCAACAATATGTCCTTGGTAAGACATAGGTGTGATAATAGTACGTTTTTTTGAAGAGGTGTATACTTCGAGAATAAATGGGTATTTCAGAGTCTTTCTCTTACCAGTAATTTTTCGTAATGTGCCTTCTGAATCTACTGATAGGTGCTGGAGAATAGCTGGTTTAATGGAAGTTGGATTAATTAATGGTTTCCGTCCCATAAAGAAATTAATCCGTTCTTTTAGAAGGTTAATGGACGTTCCGTACTCGATGATCTTATTACATTCGAAATGAATACCACCTGGACGTACAGAGATAATTTTCCAACCTAGACTGCTTCTCTCCCATGTTAATTGATAAAAGCCATCTGGTAATGCGGAGAGATTTACTATCTTATTGTAAGCGTTCTTTAATGAGTGTTCTGTATCGACTTGTAACTCGAAACTTTTTTGCTGATTCCATATTACCTCTTTAATAATTGCAAAGAGGTAATTGTGTCCTTCTTCAATTAATATTTCAGTGTAATAGGTGTGTGAAGATATGTTCTGATCGTTTTCAGATGTTGTTGAATATTCATACGGATCAATTAATGAGGGTAATTGAGATTCTCGTTCCTGATGAGAATTAGGTATAGTAGCAACCTTATCAATGAATGATGCTACTTTTATATCTTCTTTAATTTGAGTAATAATTTTTTGATGTTCATTTGTTAATCCTACTAAAATGATTTCTTTCTTTCCTTCTGACTTTAATTTTTGAACATACTCTTTTACCGTATCTACTCTGATGGATGGCAGTTTAATAAAGAAATCAGGTTGTACTAGAAATGATTTTTTTCGTCTAGTTTTTTTATGCAAAAGGATAGCTGTTGCAACTTCTTCTTTGATATGTTTGATGAATTCGTTAATAATAGGTGTTTCATTATCTAGAATGACAAAGGTTTTCATCATACATTATTCCTTTCTTTAAATTCTTTTGAAAATCCAAAATCAAATAGGGTAGTTACATCATTCATTAAAGAACTTATTGAAGGTTCACCCATCACCACAGCAAGTAATCGATGTTTTTGTAGTTGTGCCGTAGCTGCGATACAGAACCCGGCTTGTAATGTTCGTCCTGTTTTTAACCCATCAACTCCTTTGTAATTTCCTAACAGTTTATTTGTATTGCTAATCGTCTCCCAATGATTATTTATTTTGATATTTATTAATTGTCGCCTAGTTAAATTGAGAACAGGAGTCATCTTAACTAATTCTTCTGCTAGTGTACATACATCTCTTGCTGAAGAATAATGAGCGTTTGCATCCAGACCATGAGAATTCTGATAATGTGTATTTTTCAAACCTAATTGTTTTGCTCTATCATTCATCCTTTCGATAAATAATTCATACTGAGGAGCTGTATGCGTTGCTAATGCAACGGCAGCATCATTCCCAGAAGCAATGAGTAAGCCTTTTAATAAATCATGAATGGTAATTTTATCTCCGTGATTTAGTTTAATCCTTGATCCTCTTATTGAAGCAGTATGATCGGTAACCTCTACGATTTCGTTTAAGTGTAAAACACCTCGTTGTATATCTTCATAGATAAGTAATGCTGTCATCATTTTTGTAAGACTGGCCATTGGTCGCCTTTCATCAGCATTTTTTTCAAATAAGATTTCATTTTCATCCACATTAATAAGAATCGCTGCTTTAGCTAACATGTTGTAATCTTTGTTCATTGTTCAACCTCTCTGAAAATTTATAGTTATACTAAAATATTCTATAATGACTCTTTTAGTGTGGGTTTTGTAGTCTTGTAAAATGAAATAACTGCCTAGTCCTATTTAAAAAAAGTAATAATATATTGTAAGTGAATTTAAGTTTTGAAATCTAATTAATTTAAGTGGAGCTGTTCACCTTGAAATCGATAGTATTTATTGAGACGAATAAATCGGGTTCTTCACGTGAAGCAATAAAAGCTGCAAAAGCTTTAGGGTTTAACACCCATTTGTTAACCAAAAATGAGGAATTTCATAGTCAAAAGCACGATTTTCCTGATATTGATGAAATTCACTTAGTAAACGTAAGCAACGAATCTGAAGTAGATCAAGTTGTTAAGCAAATAACAAAACACTATTTTGTAGCTTTTGTGATAAGCTTAGTTGATTCGTATGTCTACCTTTCAGCAAAACTGTCGAATAAGTATTGTCAGACACAGCTGTCTCATGATGCCATTAAAGTAATGGAAGATAAGCTATTAACACGTACCTGTTTACAAAATAAAAGTTATTCCCCTTGGTTTATCATTTTTCATAAACAGGATTCTATTGAACAACTTCTAAATAAAATAGAGAAGCGTTATCCGTTGATTGTAAAGCTCCCAAAATCATGTGGTTCTAAAGATGTTTTTCTCATTCATTCGGAAAAAGAACTAACTGAGCAACTTCATCGTTTACAGAAAGTAAACGACAATGACATTATACTAATTGAAGAATTTTTGCAGGGCCCACAAGTAATCGTTGAAACGATTGTTCATAAAGGAGAAGTCCGTGTCGTTGCAATAGTTGAACAAGACATTTTGATAGGGGAGAGATTTATTGTAACAGGCTATAGTATCTCACCGACACCTTATGAAGAGCAACTTAACACCATTACGACTGCCATTATGAATGATCTAAAGTTTACACAGGGTCATTGCCACTTAGAATTACGTTTAGTTAATGATGAGTGGAAATTGATAGAAATTAATCCACGGATAGCAGGTACTGTTATGAATGATTTGATTTATGAAGCATATGGATTTAACTATGTTGAGCAGATTATAAAAATGACATTAGGTTATGAACCATTTCTCTATAGAATTTGGGAGGAATGTGCATTTGCAAAATTTATTACAGTTTCTTCAATCGGTAAGCTTATTAAAGTGACTGGAAGAAATAAAGCATTGAAAGTACCTGGGGTTACGAAAGTATTTATTAAACCAAAAAAAGGGAAGGTACTTAGACCACCTTTGTCAATGGGGCATAGATATGGGTACGTATTAGCCAAGGCAGGGACTAAACAAGAGGCGGTAGGAATCGCAGAAAAGGCTGCTAGTCTAATTCAATTCCATCTTTTATCTAAGGAGTAGTGTTAATAATTCCAACTATTTAAGATTAGGTCGATTATTTCTGATGATAGCACCTAAAGTACTGATTATTTTTTTGCGATGTGTTTAATATAAATTTATGAACATCCTAAGAAATAGAAGAACAATTCAAAGTCACAGCATAAAACATAATCTAATTGTGCCCAATATATTGACTCGAACTCACATCATAAATAAAATAGAGGATTTATTTTTGTCCTCCTTTTTTCTAGTTTTATTAAATGGTCATTCTCAACATTACATTCTTAATCTTTTCGTATAATCCTCATGAGGTCTCTTATATGTTATGTAATAACTCGTTGTATATTTTAAGATGTAAGTATAGGAAATAGTTATTCTTATTGATTTCATACTTGTTTTTCATTTAAACTGAGAGACACATATGGAATTATCGTTTTATTATTGGAGAGAACGTACATGAATAATCAAAATCAAGAAACATATGACATTATGGAAGTATGTTTACTAGCTGGGAAAGTAATGTTGCAAAGTGGAGCTGAGACTTATCGAGTTGAAGATACGATGACAAGAATAGCAAGTGCATTTGGAGTAAGGGAATCACATAGCTTCGTTACACCAACAGTCATCATTTTTTCGATTGAAGGACTAGATCCTACTAAAACAAAGTTAGTTAGAGTATCAGATAGGACGACAGACTTACATAAAGTGACGTTAGTTAACAGCGTTTCTCGGACAGTGACTAGTGGACAGTTATCTTTAGAACAAGCATATCGATCTTTAAAGGAAATTGAAACAACAAACTATACGTTTCCACTTACTTTGCAGATTGTCGCCGCTGCGCTTATTGGTGGTTGCTTTTTAATCATGTTGAATGGAGAATGGCGTGATTTTTTACCAGCATGTATTGGTGGTGGAGTAGGTCTCTTTTTGGTAATTTATTTTCATAAGCTAGTGCCGATTAAGTTTTTCGCTGAGTTCTCAGCTTCAGTTGTTGTTGGCTTAATATCATTATTGTTTGTGAAAATAGGACTCGGTTATGAATTAGATAAGATTATTATCGGCTCACTCATGCCACTTGTACCAGGGTTGCTTTTAACAAATGCTGTTCGAGACTTAATGGCAGGACACCTTATGTCAGGGATTGCAAAAGGAGCTGAAGCTTTCTTAACTGCATTTGCAATTGGTTCAGGTATAGCCGTTGTATTCATATTATTTTAAATTAGGAGATAAGCTCTAATGTTTATTGAACAAATGGTATTAAGCTTTATCGCATCCACTGCATTTGGTATCGTATTTAATGCACCAAGAAAATCATTAATTAAGTGTGGATTCGTTGGTATGTTAGGCTGGATGATCTATGTTTCATTAACGTATTACGGAATAGATGCTATTTTTGCTTCTGTTGCAGCTTCTTTTGTAGTTGCTGTTATGAGCCAAGTTTTTTCTAGAGTGTACAAAACACCAATTATTGTTTTTATCGTCTCTGGAATTATTCCACTAGTACCTGGTGGACTCGCTTATGATGCTATGCGTAATTTTGTTCAAAATGATTATAATACGGCTATTAATTTAGCTGCTAAGGCGTTTATGATTTCAGGAGCAATTGCGATAGGACTAATTTTTTCTGAAGTGATAAATCAAGTTATTAGAAGATCGAAACTGACAATAAATAAGACAGGTTATACGAAGTAAAAAAGGTGAAAGCTGAGCATTATTCATTCTTTGATTAGTTTCTTATATATGGTCTTTACTATTAGAAGTCAGAACCGATATTAGGTTCTGATTTTTTACTGTGTGAATATGTTGATAAAGTAATACTTTTAATGATAAGTTTGATTTATTTACAATGATGAGAAACAAATGAAATAATTCAACTTTGTCTAGAAAATGATCTTAATTGTCATTATAAAGGTTCACAAGCAATAGGTGTTACAAGTATACACAGTTAAAGTGAAATGATATGATAATAAGAAAATATAACCAATATAGGAGTGGTGATTATGATAGGAAGTGCAACTATTCCTTTGAGAAGATTAGGTAAATCAGATATACATATCTCTGCATTAGGTCTTGGTACGTGGCAATTTAGTAAAGGGAATGGGATGGTCGGTCGCTATTGGCCTGTCTTAGAAAAACAAGAAATTCAAGAAATCGTAAATATTAGTTTGGATGGTGGGATTAACTGGTTTGATACTGCTGAAGTATATGGTAAGGGCAAATCAGAAGAAGGTCTAGCAGATGCGTTAAATAGTGTTGGGGAAAAAGCGGATGATGCGCTTATCGCAACAAAGTGGTGGCCAGTTATGAGAACAGCAAAATCTATTCCAAAGACAATCGATGAGAGACTGGATGCTCTAAAAGGAAGAACAATTGACTTGTATATGGTTCATCAACCATATTCATTTTCAAGTGTTCGAGCAGAAATGGATGAAATGGCTCGTTTGTTAAAAGACGGAAAAGTTCGTACAGTGGGTGTGAGTAATTTTAATGAAGAGAAGATGAGAGAAGCACACCAAGTGCTAGCTAATCATGGGTACCCACTTGTCTCCAATCAAGTGAAATATAGTTTAGTAGATCGTCGAATCGAGAAGGACGGAACTCTAGATGCAGCGAAGGAATTAGGAATTACACTTATTGCATACTCTCCATTAGAACAAGGGCTACTTACTGGTAAGTTCCATAAAAATCCAGATTTAATAAAGAAAATGTCAGGACCAAGGAAACATTTTTCAACTTTTAAACCAGCGACGCTTGAACGAACAAAACCACTAATCGATCTACTCGATAGACTTGCTGATGAATACAACGTTACAACGAGTCAAATCGCTCTCAACTGGCTCATTCATTTTCATGAAGATACAGTTGTAGCGATACCTGGAGCAACGAAAAAACATCATGCTGAAGAAAATATTGGAACACTTACATTTAAATTGTCACAGGAACATCTTGATGAAATTGATATGGTTTCTAGGGATGTTTCAATAAAATAAACTCAGTTGGGGGAGCATATCAATCCCCCCTGAGTTTATTTGTTATTGTTCTATCTGAAACTGTTTTAAGACGAGAAGACATATTATTGTTTCAGAGTCGTTTCTTTTTCAATTGTTGTACCTTTCCATAAGTCATGATTCTCCAAAGCCATTCAAATGGTCCGAATTGGAATCGACGAAGCCACATATAACTTGTCATTACTTGAACAGGATATATGATAATCGTAATGATAAGACTTTGCCACAATGTGACCTTTCCGAATAACCCAAACCAATAAAATATGATGAAGCAAATGATTGTTTGAAGAAGATAATTAGTTAATGCCATCTGACCGACATATCGGAGTGGATGCAACAACTGCCTCCATGTATGTTTCTCTAGTAACAAAGTAATGGATGTGATGTAGAAAACTGATAGTGTCATTCCGCTTGCGTTCATTAATACGAAATACTGTGATTTAAGCATAGTCGATATTTCCAACCAATGGGTAAAGATATATGTCATCAGAATTAATGTAGGAACGCTTAAGAGAAAACTAATTAGTTGAGTTCTTTTGAGCAGTTTTTTAAACGTATCTACATTACGAAATATATCTAACTTTCCTGCGTATAAGCCGAGTAAAAACATGCCAAAAATATTGATGCTATAAGGAATGTTTCCAACTAATGGTGGGATCTCATTTGCGAATCTCCAAATTAACAGCTCTCCATAAGGTAGGGATTGATAAGCTTGTAATTTTTCATATAGAGCGTGAATTTCTACATTATTTATTTCCCCACTTTGAACATTGAGTATAACCAAAAACAATAAATACCCAACCAATATGACTATAGTCCATATTAAAACTGTCTTTGTCGTCCTTCTATAAAAAAGAAGCAGAAAGAAACCTAGGATTGCATATGTGTGTAAGATATCACCGTCCCAAAAGAAAACAATATGAAGTACTCCAAACAATAGTAATGCTAATAACCTTTTTGTAAATAAACGATTAACATTTTCACCGCGTGACTCAGCACGTTTCATAAAAATGTAAAATCCAAGCCCAAACAAAAATGAAAATATTGTGTAAAATTTCGTTTGTATAAATAGGTCAAATATTAGTCGAATGTTTAGGTCAATTCCACTGTATAAAAATAAATCACTTCCACTAAAAGAAGGCATATTAACTAATAAAATACCAAATAAGGCAAATCCGCGAATGATATCTAACGCAATAATTCGTTCTTTCCCCATAATTGAATCATTTTGCACCGTAACTTCTCCTTAAACAAAGTATAAATTAAGTATACTGGAAAAAATTATCTAATTGTGGTTATAGTCAAAAAATTAAAGAAAAATTCTTGACCTTGACATTAATGTTAAGGTCTATATTAAATGTACATAGTAAATAATCATAAGAAGTTCGCAGGATGAGGGGGCTTACTGATAGCTAAGCGTATATTTTTTATATAGTTGGTAGAAGTTGTTGTCGACTTCTTGGCAAATGGTGTCCTTCATGTAAAATGCTTGAACCTGTTCTTGAGGAACTTGGTCAAGAGTTTAATTATAAAATAAAGATCGTTAAAATTGATGTTAATGATAATCAACACACTGTATCGAAGTACGGTGTAATCAGTATGTCTATATTATTAATTATGAAAGATGGAGAAGTCGTTGATCAATCGGTTGGTAATAAACCGAAAGAGGAATTAACGAAATTAATATCAAAACATATTTAGTTGACCACAAGTATAAATAACTAAATGTGAGAAGGTAATAAGATTTTTTTTAATTGGTTTAAAATGTTACAAAAATTAAAATCAAATTCAATTTAAAAGAAGGCTTATGAAGGAGGATTGCACATATCATAATACCTTCTTGTTTATAGACTGTCAGCTAATAGTAGCATATCACCCATTTTAATATTCAATTTCATCAATTTCTTTAGGTTGAATAGTCGGTTGGTTTGCTTTCAAATCATTGTTTTCGTTTAATTCTGATGAAGTGTCTTCAAATGCACGTACTTCATTTCTTTTCTTATGGTTAGAATGCATGTTATCACGTTCTTTCACAGTTATTCCCCTCCGATTAAGTTAACTTCCTACATAGTGTTTCAAATAATCTCAAAATTATTACTACCAAGGTATTTTGTTCTAAAAAAAATGACCTCATGGGAAAGTTTATAAAAAGTTTATACTTTCGTTATTCGTTTATAATTTATCTCCTCCATTATATAACTATCAAATTAAGAGGAGGTTCATTATATGAATCAAGCAAAAAGATTTACGATCGTAGTAATTGTTTTAATTACCTTAATCTTAGGGTGGTGGTTATTATCCCCACTGTTTATTGACAAAACAGTAAATGAAGACCTTCCTACTTCAAGCAATGTAGATTCTACTGAGATGATGGACGACATGAAAGAAGAAAGTGAAGGAATGCAAGGTGAAGAAAGTATGGAAGAAATGATGGATGTATCAGGAGAGATGATGAAAGAAGAAAGTGAAACAATGCAAGGTGAAGAAAGTATGGAAGAAATGATGGATACAGCAGGAGAAGAAATGAAAGAAGAAAGTGAAGGAATGCAAGACAAAGAAAGCATGGAAGAAATGATGGATAGTGCAGGAGAAGAAATGAAAAAAGAAAGTGAAACAATGCAAGAAAAGGAAAATGACAAAGAAGAAATGATGGCATCCAATCTTGGAGGAAAGTTTGAATTAGTTGATGATGAGCATATTGTTGCCGGTGATGTAATGGTACACGAAATTGATGGAAAGAAAATTGTTCGTTTTGAGAATTTTGAATCGACAAATGGACCAGATTTACAAGTATATTTAGTAAGTGGAGACAAGGAAACAAGTGAAGGAGTATCGTTAGGAAAATTAAAAGGGAACAAAGGGAACCAAAACTATGAAATACCAGATGATGTATCATTAAATGAAGGAGATCGAATTGTAATTTGGTGCAAAGCTTTTGATGTTGACTTTGGGCAAGTAATTTTGCATGATGTCAATAACTAAGTTAGGAGGATTGCATTGTCTTACAAAATATTAGTAGCAGAAGATGACGAGAATATTATTGACGTTTGTGTACGGTACTTAGAAAGGGAAGATTTTCAAGTCATTACAGCAAATGATGGACATGAAGCTGTAACAAAGTGGCGTGAGCAAAAGCCTGATTTAATCATTTTAGATATTATGATGCCTCACATGGATGGCTTAGAAGCTGCTGAGGAAATTCGTTTTCATGACGATGTTCCAATTGTATTTCTAACAGCACTAGGACAAGAGAAAGACCGATTGAACGGGCTTTCTCTTGGTGTTGATGATTATTTAACAAAACCATTTAGTCCGAGAGAGCTTGTATTGAGGGTTAAAAATATTTTAAGAAGAACGTATCGATCCACTTTGCAAAATACGAAACAGGTTTCGTTTGGTGAAGTTACAGTTGACTATAATAATCGAACTGTTAAGAAAATGGGCGATGTTATTGAGGTGACTGTGAAAGAATTTGAATTATTGTGGTTTTTAGTATCAAACCCCTCACAAGTTTTTTCCCGATCGCAATTGTTAGAAAAAATATGGGGTTTTGATTATTCAGGTGATACGAATACGGTCAATGTCCACATTCGTAGATTGCGTGAGAAAGTCGAAAGTGAGCCTTCAAATCCGAAGTGGTTAAAAACAGTTTGGGGAATCGGCTATAAATTTGAAGAAAGGAAATCAAATGAAGCTTAGAACAATTTTAATTACGTCTAATATCCTTTCAATTTCTATAATTATTATCTTCCTTGTGATTAGTTACGTGAATATGTCAATTCCAAATGATACGATCATTCTTTTGTCAATTATTACAGTGATAGCTGGAGTTGTGTCTCTCGTTTCTCATATGGTACTGACACAGCCGCTGTTAAATGGTGTGAAACAGCTTACGAGAGAATCGAAGCGAATTGCAAACGGTCAGTTTGATGTGACGGTTTCACAAACTGGTCCGAAAGAATTTAGAGAACTGGCAACAGATTTTAATGACATGTCTAAAAAATTAAATGAATCATTTATTAAATTAAAAAAATCTGAGGAATTTAAGCGTGAGTTAATTGCTAATATCTCACATGATTTGAAAACACCAATCTCTTCAATTCAATCGTTTGTTGAAGCGCTTCAAGATGACATTATTGAAAGTAAGGAAACGCGACAAACTTATTTAAAAACGATTAGAAATGAAACAGAGAGACTATCTTTGTTAATTACAGAACTATTGGAATTTTCTAAACTAGAAGATGACAATATTCCATTTCAACCTGTTCAAACACATGTTGACCAAGTGATCATCGAGACACTTGAGAATTTTGAGTTGAAATTACATGAAAAAGCTATTAATTTACACGTTCAAATTGATGACTCGTTGCCATCAATTAAAATGGTATCAAATGAGATAAAACGAGTGCTTACCAATTTAATTGATAATGCAGTTCGGTATTCACCAGAAAACAGTATGATTACTGTCGAAGTTGAAAAGGATGAAATGAAAGTTACTTTTAAAATTACTGATGAAGGTCCTGGAATTGAGGAACAGTACCTTGAAGATGTTTTTGAGCGTTTTTTTCGTGTTGAAAAATCGCGTAATAAAAAATACGGTGGTGCTGGTTTGGGCTTAGCAATCTCTAAGGAAATAATTGAACGACATGGTGGGCAAATTGGAGTAACAGTTGAAGATGATTCAGGATGCACATTTTGGTTTACACTTCCAATATAAATTTCAGTAAAGGAACGGGTGACGAAGATGAAAAAAACTTATTTAGTATTGAGTGGTTTAATAGTCGCAGTGTTACTCTTCGTATCTCCTATTGCATTTAAGTATGTGTTCAAACGTTCAATCGGCAGTACACCAATTGCAGCACAAACTGAAGGTGTAGCAACATTTGCAGGTGGTTGTTTTTGGTGTATGGAGCCCCCATTTGAAAAACTAGATGGTGTAACGGAAGTAATCTCTGGTTATACTGGCGGAAAATTCGAAAACCCATCATATAATGATGTTTCATCAGGAAAAACTGATCATATAGAGGCTGTTCAGGTTCATTTTGATCCGGATAAAGTAAGTTACAATCAATTGCTGGCTGTCTATTGGAAGCAAATTGACCCAACAGATGAAGAAGGACAGTTTGTTGATCGGGGTCATCAATATACAACTGCTATCTTTTATCATAACGAAGAACAGAAAAAATTAGCGGAGCAATCAAAGAATACGTTAGAAGAGGCTGGAATTTATTCAAGTAAGATTGTAACTAGAATTGAGGAAGCAAAAACATTCTATAAAGCTGAAGACTATCATCAAGATTACTACAAGAAAAATCCGGTACGTTACAAATATTATCGAAGTAATTCAGGTCGAGATCAGTTTTTAGAAAGTGTATGGAGTAATCAAGCTAACCCGCTTGAAGATAAATATTCAATGAAATACACAGATCAACAGTTGAAAGAAATGCTGACACCACTTCAATATAAAGTGACACAAGAAGATGGGACAGAGCGTGCTTTTCAAAATGAGTACTGGGATAATAAAGAGGAAGGCATATATGTCGATATAGTATCTGGTGAGCCACTATTTAGTTCAACAGATAAATACGTATCTGGTACAGGATGGCCAAGCTTTACAAAACCACTTGTACAAGAAAATATCGTTGAGCGTGAAGATCCAGGTTTGTTCGGTGTAAGGACAGAAGTTCGAAGCAAGGGTGCTGATTCACACTTAGGACATGTTTTCACCGATGGACCTGAACCAACAGGGTTGCGTTATTGTATGAATTCAGCAGCACTTAAATTTATACCAAAAGATAGACTAGTTGAGCAGGGATATGAACAATTCGCTCATTTATTTGATGGGAAAAAATAGCATATGTGTAATCATAAGTCCTTCCGTTCTACTAGGAAGGACTTATATATTGTGTAAATAATATATTTCTAAAACAAGCTTTTCGTTAGTCGATTCTTGAGCATTTTTTAATAGGATTAGGAAATAAAATGAATAAGAGATTATACGATTAATATTATTTGTATATAGTTTTATTAAAATCTGGTTTTCCATATGATAATATTAAAAACTATCATATAAAAATGTCATGAATTGATGAGTTTACGATTTTAATAAATAAACAAAGTAGTAGAATTGAATTGTATAGGTAATAATACCTGATGAAATGGTAAAAAACATGTTATTTGTACAAGTTATAATACTTTGCTTTTATTTGAAAATATTACTAATTACAAACTATACAATACATTTGTAATAATAATAATGAGAGAATAGATGAACTGAAAATTTAGTATTTAAGTTGGGGTTTATTAATTCAAATGTTCGAAAATAATTAGAATGAATCTAATAGGTGAAATAAGTTAAAATATTATAAAAATATTTCAATATTCTTAAAAATGTGATATATTGGTATTATCGGAACATATAATGATATAACAATAAAGGGGGAGATATATTTATGAAGAATGATAGGTTGTATCGGGACTATTTTTTCCATTTTGACATTCTAGTCATGTCCACTTTATTTGTAGGATTAATTGTAGGTTTAGTAATGATGACATTTACTCAGGGGTTTACATGGTTATTGTTAGTTGCAATAGCATGTGGAATTGTGACTTTTATGTTTAGTGAGTATATAACTCACCGGTTTTTATTCCATTTAAAAGCTCCAAAAAACCAATTTTTCCTAAATTTATTAAAGCGCTTACATTATGATCATCATGCATATCCTAATGATTTGAAATTACTGTTTTTACCACTGTGGTATAGCATTCCTAACCTTGGTATACTAGCACTAATATTTTACTTCATCACAAATTCTGTATTAGGAACTGTAGCGTTTTGTGTAGGCTTAATGTTCATGTTCTTAGTCTATGAATGGAAACACTACATCGCTCATCGACCAATAAAACCAGTTACGAAATTAGGTGTTTGGGTGAAAAAGACACATTTATTACATCATTATAAAAATGAGAATTACTGGTATGGTGTTTCTAATCCATATGTTGACATTTTATTTGGCACATTAAAAGATGAAAAGACTGTTGAGACAAGTCAAACTGCTAGCGATTTAGAAAATCGTGCATAGTATAGAAATCAAATTCCCCCAGATTATTTTTGGGGGTTATTTATTTTTATCGATCTTAATTTAGAACTATTGTTTTATTTGAGTTGTTATTATCTCAATCTTATATAAAATAGAAGTGAGGTGAGAACAATGGCGGAAAAAGTATCAAACAATAAATGGTTCGGTTATGCAGTACAAGCTCTTGTAGTTTTGGCAGAGTATGATGGATTATGTCCAAGTGCAAAGGTAGCAGGAAAGCTTGAATCACGTTCGGCTTTTTTGAGAAAAATATTAACATATTTAGTAAAGGCTGAATTGGTTTGTGCGAAAGAAGGCCGTGACGGCGGATATTATTTAGCAAGACCAGCTGAAGAAATAACGTTACGTGATGTGTATGAAGCAATGCAGTTTGCTGAGCCTTTTTCAAGTGTATTAGTCGATTTAAATAATAAAAGTTGTTTGTATCCATCGACATATGATGCATTAGTAGAGTTAAGAGAAGAGATGGAAGTGTGGATATTACATGGGTTAGAACAAAAGACGATTGCACAATTTATACCAAAGGAATAGGTTGAAGGTATATTGAATAATTCGTTAATTGTTGTGGTTTATTCGTTATCGAAATTCATTCCAACAAGTTCATTAAGATAAGGTCAATCAGCTCAGCTAATCATTAAAAGTGACTCTAATCGTCATAATAGATGATTAGTTTTATTTTGTGAGTAACTGTTCTTGACACAGGAACAGTTACAGGAGTATACTGTTCTCATGAAAGATACAGTTTATATACAAAAGGAGATAATAAGCATGTCAAACGAAAAAAATATTAATCAAGAGTATTTTGATAAAGTAAAAGAAGTAAAGGTTAGTGATGAAAAACCAAAAGAGCTTAAAGATCAAAATTTCTTTACTATTGCAGAAGAAAGACGTTCAGTTCGTCATTATGATCCAAACTTTAAGATTAGTAAAGAAGAAGTTCAAGAGATTTTGGAAACAGCTATTTTGGCTCCTTCATCATCTAATTTACAACCGTGGAGATTTCTTGTTATTGAAGAGCAAGAATTAAAAGAACAATTATTCCCAATCGCAAACAATCAACAACAAATTGTGGATGCTTCAGTTGTTATTGCTGTATTAGGTGATACGAAAGCATTTAAAAACGCTGAAAAAATTTATGGTGCTCTAGTAGAAAACGGTGCGATGACAGAAGATATTAAAAATTTCTATGTTAATCAAATTAATGATCACTATGGTAACCTTTCAAAAGAGGGTGCATCTCAAGTGGCAATGATAGATGGTGGTATCGTTTCTCAACAACTAATGCTTGCTGCTAAAGCAAAAGGGTATGATACTGTACCTATGGGTGGTTTTGATCCTAAACAATTCGTTGAGAAATTTAATGTGCCAGAAAATCATGAACCGGTAATGTTGATTTCTCTTGGTAAAGGTACGAAGGCTGGATTCGAGAAAACACGTTTATCACTTAATGAAGTGACAACTTGGAATAAATATTAATAGTTAAATATGAAGGGAGCATGTTAGATTAAACATGCTCCCTTTATTTATTATTATTATTAATCGTTAGATAACATGTGTCATATATTTAATGCTTTTATAACAGCACAATAATGATGTTCGTGAAAGAGTAATTGCTTCGAACTCTCAATATTAATCCATTCTATGTAATGGTCATCTTCAAGGGGCTCTTGTATTCTTCCACATAAAGAAGCTAAGTAAAAATAACCATCACTAAGCAGTGGTTCATTTTTAGTTGAAATAAAGAACCTCAGGGCATTACAGACATATTCGCCTATATGGCAGTTATAACCGGTCTCTTCTAACATTTCTCTTTTAATGCATTGCAAATGACTCTCACCGCTTTCTATACCACCACCAGGTAAGAAGTGAAAACCTGTTCCATTGCGGACAGTCATAATCTTATGTTTATCTGAATTAAATATTACAGCATAAACACCTTTTCGAACTTGATATGTATCTCCAATTGATTTATCCCCAAAAATTTCAACCATTTATAATCCTCAATTCTTTCTATAAAACTACAATTAGGACGAGGCTTTATTAGCTTGTTAAGTATTAAAAGTTAGCATACCATAATAAGTTAATTTTTCACAGAGAAATTATATGAATCTAGCAGCCTGTGTTTATTTGATGCTGAAATGATACATAGGTGTGTTTTAGGAAACATAACAGTATATTGAATTGAAGTTTGTAAATGTTAAAATACTATGGCAGTATGAATAAAGGAATTATTATAATGTCATTTAGTTGAATGGTTTTAATAAATTTTCTTACGAAGTTGTAAGGGCTTTGTAACATAGGTCCTTGTAGGCTGTTGATCACGATAATAAATGGAGGAATTAGTATAATGGATTTACCAAATTGTCCTAAATGTAATTCGGTGTATACATATGAAGATGGGAGTCTTATCATTTGCCCAGAGTGTGCTTATGAATGGAATAATGATATGGAATCTCAATTAGATGAAGATAAACAAGTTATTAAAGATTCAAATGGAAACGTCTTAAATGATGGAGATACTGTAACAGTAATTAAAGATCTTAAGGTTAAAGGGAGTTCATCAGTGATAAAAATCGGTACAAAGGTTAAAAATATTCGATTAGTTGATGGAGACCACGATATTGATTGTAAAATTAATGGTTTTGGAGCCATGAAATTAAAGTCAAAATTCGTTAAAAAAGTATAATACTAAATTTAACATTCATAAAAGAAAAAAGATTTCACCCTGAAAACGCTCATACATATTTGTATATGAATCATAGAGAAACTAGAAGTAAATGCAAGTATTGTTCAGTTATCACATTTATTTTTGGTTTCTTTTCAGTACTTGTACCCACATAGGTAATATTTTACGTAATAGTAAGTCGTTTTTTAGAATAAAGGAATGTTTGAGTAGTAAGTAAGTTAATTCATTAAGAAAGTTATTTTATTTGTTCATGAGAGTAACGGTTTTTTTCTATAATTGTAACAATAGAGTCCATATAGAAATTGAGTATGGTGATTCAATGACATATTATAGATAGTAAATAGTTGGAACTTGATTTATCGAATAGTTTATTATCGTAGACGTCTTTTTATTAAAATAAGAAGGCGTCTGTATTTGTTTGAACTATATGATGTAATTGTGTGCGAACAATTATTAAAGGTTCAATACGTTCAAGTCTATTTATATATGGTTAACCTTTTGCTGGAGCAGATTTATTGGTTTATTTTAAAAATATTGTGAGAAAACGAGGTGCAAATAATGAAATTAATTGTAGGTTTAGGTAATCCAGGCCCAAAGTTCAAAGGTACAAGACATAATACAGGTTTTGAAGTCATTGATGAGATAGCTCAACGTCATAATGCAAAGCTCGATCAATTCAAATATAATAGTCAATATTCTGTTATTCATGTTAATGAACAGAAAATAATGCTTCTAAAGCCTTTAACGTATATGAATTTATCTGGTGAAAGTATAAAACCGATGATGGACTATTTTCATGTTAATAAGGAAAATTTAATTGTGATTCATAATGATCTAGATTTACCACTTGGTAAAATCCGTCTTCGTCAAAAAGGGAGTGCTGGAGGTCATAATGGAATGAAATCGACGATTGCCCAACTTGGTACACAGCAATTTAATCGAATTCGAGTAGGTATTGATCGTCCACCTTTTGGGATGAGTGTGTCAGATTATGTATTGGGAGAATTTTCTAAAGAGGAAAGAATGGAATTAAGTGATGTTATAGATACATGTGCAAATGCTTGTGAAGATTGGTTTAGTAAATCTTTTATTGAAGTAATGAACTTGTACAATTAACAATATGAATAACACTTTTTAATTTTTTATCCAGAAAACAACAGGCAAATTCCGAAAATAAAAAAATAAACGAACAAACTAATATGCTTTATCTCTTGATTCTAAGGGAAGTTTTTACTTTTGAAAATTCATACATAAGGAAAGGTATTATTAAAGTTCTAGCTTCCGAACATTATTTAGGAAATAAAGTATATTAGCTATGGTGTAAACGAATGAATTATTTTCTGATCTGAATAATCTAGTTTTATTGTTCGTTACATTAATTTTAGCAAAAATCAGTATCTATTCATGTACAGTTATTTATGAAATCTATTGACATGGTAAAGATATGTTATTAAAATTATTATATGAACACATGTGCATATGTTTATGTTTTGTAAGGACAAAAAAATTTGGATTTATTATGTATTGATCGTAATATGTGTTGTTTAAAACTTACTGAATATAAACAAAGTTAAAAAGGGGGAAGATTGTATGGGACATCATCATCACCACCATGCTTCAACAGGGAATATAAAAGTTGCATTTTTATTGAATTTTTCCTTTACAATTATTGAATTCATAGGTGGATTACTTACAAATAGTATGGCAATTATGTCCGATGCACTACACGATCTCGGTGATTCATTATCGCTTGGATTATCATGGTATTTTCAAAACTTATCAAAAAAAGAAGGGAATAATACATTCTCGTTTGGGTATCGACGTTTTTCTTTATTAGCTGCGCTTATTAATAGTATTATTTTATTGTTAGGTTCAATGTTTATTTTGAAAGAGGCAATTCCTAGAATTTGGAGTCCAGAAGAAACGAATGCAACTGGTATGGCTTTGCTTGCTGTACTCGGTATTCTTGTCAATGGAGCAGCTGTATTTAAGCTAAAAAGTGGTCATTCTATGAATGAAAGGGTAGTTACTTTACATTTACTTGAAGATGTACTCGGTTGGGTTGCTGTTCTTATAGTCAGTATAATGTTATATTTTACAGACTGGTATTTTCTTGATCCACTACTTTCAGTCATGATATCAGTGTACATTTTAACAAATGTATTTAGAAATTTGAAGCAAACGATGATGATCTTTTTAGAAGCTGTTCCATCTGAAGTTAGTTTACCAAAAATAAAAAAACGAATTGAACAAATTCAAGGTGTAATATCAACCCATCACACACATTTTTGGTCGATGGATGGTGAGCATCATGCACTTTCAACACATGTAGTAGTAGATAATAAAGCTTCAAAAGAAGAAATAATAAAAATTAAGGATCAAATTCGTCAGTTACAAGGAGATTTCCATTTAAGTCATTTAACAATTGATGTTGAGTATGAAGATGAAAATTGTGAATTTAGAACCTGATGTTCTGCATAATTTCTCGATAAATTCACAGTAAGATTCAACAAGAATAGCTTAAGGGGATGAAAAAATGAAAAAAGTTTGGATTGGTACAGGGTTATTGGCATTATCAGTAATCGTATCTGGATGTGCACAGGAAAATACAGAATCAAATCAAGAACAAAATATGACTGAACAAAAAGAAACTGATCAACCGAAGGTCAGTGATGAAGCGAATAAAGAAGATGTGAAAATGACAGGTTCAATAGCAAACGATAATTTCTTTACAGATTATAAAGGTGTTCTAGAACATATTCATGGGATGGGTTATGCTGGAAACCAAAATGCGCTTTTTATTGCTTCACATGACGGTTTAAAAGTGTACGAAAATGGAAACTGGTTCAAAACGAAGGAGAATAATTTTGATTACATGGGATTCACTCCAGTTGCTGAAGGATTTTATACAAGTGGGCACCCTTCCGAAGGTTCAGATTATCCAAATCCTCTTGGGTTAAAACGAAGCTTTGATAACGGACAAACACTAGAAGATTTAGGATTTGAAGGTGAAAGTGATTTTCATGCTCTTGCTGTAGGTTATGAAAGTAAAGTAATTTATTTGTTGAATAGTGGGGAAAATTCAAAGTTAGGTTCTGGTTTATATGTATCTAAAGATGATGGAGGTACATGGGAAGAGATAAAGGTTGATGATATTGGTTATGAAATATTTGCAATTGCAGCTCATCCAACGAATGAAAATATTTTTGCATTATCAGGTAAAAATGGTGTGTTCCTTTCCACTGATGGTGGTGCGACATTTGAAGACATGAAACAAGGAAGACAAGGAACAGCAGTATTTTTTACAGATGAATTTTTATACTATGGAACACATAGTGGTGATCAAGCTACTTTAACAAAGCATAGTTTAACAGATGGAAGCGAAACAAATGTAAATGTACCTGAACTAGTTAATGATGCTGTAATGTATATGGCACAAAATCCGAAAAACGATAATGAACTATCATTAGTTACTTTTAATGGTAATGTTCATTTCTCTCAAGATAGTGGACAGTCATGGAAAGAAATTGTAAGTGCTGGTGAAATTAAATAATGGAGTGGAAAGTCTGCACGGTTTTTTATGCAGACTTTCTTTTACGTTAAACACCCAAATATTTAGCATGTTTCAACATTACGTATGATTTCCTAGTTAATGAGGAAATGAGTACTCTAGTGTATTTTATAGTAATTGTAATGTGGCTATTCCTTAGTATTGTAAGTTAAGTGATACAGATTTTGAATAATGTGAGGTACGTAAATGAAATCTCTATCAGTAAAACTAAGTGTCTTATTTTTGATTTTCGTAATTCTTTTGGAATCTATCCTTTTTTTCTTTTTATATGTAGGGATTGTAAGTGAACAAATTTATACAGAGACTGAAGATTTAAAAGTACGTGGACGTAGTCATAGTAATGTTCTTGAAAAGAATTTTGATGCTGTGACAATAAAACATGTCGCGTTAATGGAGACAGAAGCTGCTACAGTTATTGTGGTTACTGATGAAAATAATAGCATTATCGAGAATTCCAATCCAGTGGTTAACTCAATGCAACAAATTATTGATAATAATCAAAAAGAGTTTCCTCATCCAGAAGGAGAAATCGTAGAAGCACGTTGGAGAAGTGAACCGTACCTTGCAACCCTCAGTCCAATTGAAAGTAACGGTGAAGTATTAGGATATATCTATATGTTCTTGCCTACTGATATCATTCGAAGTAGGGTTCAAAATCTAACATCTCAATTTATGTTAGGTGGTCTGTTTGCAGTAATTTTAACAATGATTACAGTTGTGTTTCTTTCTCATTCAATTACACAACCACTTATTAGAATGAAAGAAGCAACTAAGAAAATGAGCACAGGTTTTCATCACATCGAATTAGATATTGAGCGTGATGATGAATTAGGTGACCTATCTCGTTCAATCCAAAAGTTATCAGATGACCTGGAACGAATAAAAAAAGACCGAAATAAATTTCTTTCCGATATTTCACATGAATTACGAACGCCATTAACTTATATTAAAGGCTATGCAGATATTTTAAAAAGACCGAACTTAACAGATTCACAGCATGCGGAGTATGTCACAATATTACAAGAGGAATCTATTAGAGTCACAACTTTAGTAACTGATTTATTTGACCTTGCAAAAATGGATCAAAATGAATTTTTGATTAAAAAAGAGAAAATTGAGCTTTGTACATTTTTGCATGAAGTAGCAGCAAAGTTTAGAGGGATTGCCAAAGAAAAAAATGTAACATTAAATGTAAGATGTGATCATCAAATTATTTTATTTGTTGATCCACAACGATTTAGTCAAGTGCTAATTAACTTGTTAGACAATGCTTTCAAACATTCTCAAGGAACATCAACGGTTAACGTAGATGTAATAAAAACAGGTGATGAAGTGGAGATTTATGTAAGTGATGAAGGGCAAGGAATACCTAGTGAAGAGCTCCCATTAATTTGGGATCGACTTTATCGGGTGGATAAGTCAAGGTCACGTTCAACTGGTGGCAGCGGCTTAGGTTTAACAATTGCAAAAGAAATTGTTGAACAACATGGAGGTACGATTCGTGTGGAGAGCAAACTTGGTATAGGTACAACTTTTATTATCAGCTTGAAGGGGGTTAAGTAATTGAAGATATTAATTGTTGACGATGAGAAAAGAATGCGAGATTTAGTAACTCTTTATCTAGAGCCACATCATTATACATGTATTTCCTTTGCCAGTGGTGAAGAAGTTCTTCAATATTTGGAGAAGGGTGATGCGGATTTATTGATTCTTGATATTATGATGCCAGGAATGAATGGTAATGAGGTAGCACGTGAAGTGAGACTCTTTTCAAACATCCCAATTATTATGCTAACAGCAAAGGACACGAGTCAGGATATGGTAACAAGCTTGAAAAATGGTGCGGATGACTACATTACAAAACCTTTTGATGAGGACGTGTTATTAGCGAGAATAGAGGCACTATTAAGGCGTACGAATAATGTTGAGAAGCTTGAAATTAAAGGACTTTGTTGGGATGAAAAACATCATATACTTACTTACCATCAAGATGAGATTAATGTTACCCCGAAAGAATTTGCGATGCTCGGTCTGCTAATGAAGAACCCAAAAGTAGTATTTGAGAGGGAAAAGCTACTTGATCGAATTTGGGGATATGATGCAGAAACAGATGGACGAACAATTGATTCACATATCCGTAATTTACGAGAAAAATGTCGTAAATCTGGGTTTCCAATAGATGATCATTTAAAAACAGTATGGGGAATTGGATATAAATGGATTTTGTAAGTTTTATAAAAGAGGTTAATCTAGTTAAAAAGTCGATTTCCTTAGTACAAGGAATCGACTTTTTTATGTATCTAGGTAATATCATTGATGCAAAAATAGTTGAATTACATATATTAGAAGCAGGTATGAATATAGGGCAAGAATCTAGCCATTAAGATTATCTATTTATCACGTGTCAACTGACGCTAAGACTCCCAACTCAAACCTTAGGAGGTTTAACGGAGTATATGTGGGAGAAGGTCATGCTGTGGTATAAGCTTTAGTAATACCTGATTGGCTCAACTAACATCAGTGGAGTATGAAGGCATACCTTCATTGATGAAAGTTTCAATTTATTATGTTTGTTTTATTAAAATATTGTTATTTGCTGCTTGGATGATTATGATTCGTTTTGAGATTACAAGGTGCAAAATTATTAAACAATTATTTAATCATAATTTTCTTTAGTAATGGAGGTGAGATATTGCAAAAGTATGATGTGTATAATTTTTCAACAGTTATTTTCGTCGTAGTAATTCCGATTATAAGTCTGCTTTTTTTGTTTGGTATTCTTTTCTTTAATGAAAAAATACTTGTAGTTGGAGGACCTGGATCTCCATTCACTACAATTCAAAGTGCAATAGACGAGGCTAGTCCAGGGGATATAATATTAGTTACACGTGGAGGTAGTCCTTATGAGGAATCAGTGGAAATTGGTCCTGGAAAAAATCGATTACAACTTATAGGGTTAGGAAAACCAATAATTGACGGTTCAACGTTGGGACCAGGTTTTAACGGTCTAACGATCTCTGATTCATCAAGAGTAAAGGTTAAAGGTTTAACTGTTCAAGGTTTCAAGCTAGATTTCGACGATACAGGAAGTGGAATCGTTGTAGAAGAGAATTCCTCTAATAATCTCATAACAAGAAATATTACTAAATTTAATGATGAAGATGGAATTGCGATAGTTTCTTCAACTAAGAACATTATTATTGGTAATGAGGTTTCACGGAGTGGAGATGATGGAATATTATTGGATACTTCAATCAAGAATATCCTTATAGGAAATAGAAGTGACGACAATGAAGATGAGGGGATTTCCGTAGATTTTAGCTCGAATAACAACTTCTTATTAAGTAATAAAAATGCACGAAATAGTGATAAGGGGATTTTCCTGTTCCAGTCATCGAACAATATGTTAGTAGGTAATAAGATGAATGATGGTGATGATGAAGGAATGGAGTTAGATAATGAGTCAAATAATAATATTGTTCTAGGGAATATAGGTATTCGAAATGAAGGAGGAATAATTGTAGATGACAATACTCAAAACAATATTGTGATTGGAAATTTATACAGAAACAATACTGAAGATGGGATTTTAGTCGATGATGGAGCTATGAACAATATTGTAATAAGTAATAAGGTTATAGATAACGAGCGAGACGGTATTCGTGTGGGTGATAAAACATTCAACAACATGATTAAACATAATACCGTTATTCAAAATGAAAGGGGAATTTTAATTAGGAATAATGATTCAACCTTTAATCAAAATAATGAGGTAACAAGCAATTTGGTAGCTAAAAATATAGTAGTTGGAATTATATTAGAAGGTGCAACATCTAATATCATTCAAAACAATAAAATTATTCGAAACGGAGTAGGGATTATTTCTAAACCAAGACCAGAATTTTTAAATGAAGCTCAAAATAATAGTATTGAAAAAAATAAAATTGTAAGAAATGATAATGATGGGATAAATTTTGAAAACAGCACTGCAAATACAATTCGAGAAAATATAATTAATCGTAATGGTGGCAACGGCATTTTTCTTGACTCAAATTCTACTGCTAACGACATTCTTTTGAATTGGGTAATGAAAAATGTTATTACGGATATTAATGACGAAGATAATAATTTCTTTCTAGGAAATAAGTGTGGAACATCCATTCCAGCGAATATTTGTTCAGATTAATTTTTTAGTAACATTTAGAAAAAAACTAATAATTAAATAGTGTAAGCCTTCTGAAAAAATTATGATCTAGATACTGTTTAAATAAAGTATATGAACTAATAAAGCTAGTTCAACAACAGTGTGTCTAAGATCATCTGTGGTTATATAAATGGAGAGCAATCCTGATTATATTTTTTCATGCAGAAACAATGATATTATTACTACTTCGCATAGTTGCAACATCTAAGGCATTTTGTAAATGAGATGAGGTCAGGTTTGTTCTGTTACATATAGACGATGGACCTATGAGATTTTATGTTCTTTATTTACTATAGTGTAAACTGAATTCATTCAAATTTATTATATAGGACTAGTCTGAATCTAGCCTAAGGTCAAGTAGCTATTCTTTTACAGGTATTCCTATAGCACTTTTTGAGTTACTCGTTAAACGTATTTAAGTTCTCCATACTTTATTATTGAGAACAGTGGCTGAGAATCATAAAATAAACTTTAATATAATAATTTGAAGTGTGCTTAATGATAGATGGTAGTACTTTAAGTAGAAGATAACTCAAAATTGAAAACTGCAAATTGATAAAAAAGAGTACCCCTTAATTGACATAGTAATCAAGGGGTGTCATTAACTGAAAAAATTGTTTTAAGTGGTTTCACTTCTGTAGTTGATTAATTACTTATTGAAGAAGTTTGAAAGCCTTTTCTCAAGGCTTAGTTTTTCTTGAGGAATCGTAATGCTAAACGCAATGTTATTTTGATATAAGTTGAATTCTTTTGCTTTCACATAAAAGTTATTGTTGGTGTCCATTTCCGTTATAGCAACATAAATAGTTTCGGATTCTGGATCTACTTGAACCCAATCAGGCATAGGATATTTGTCTGCAACATACTTCAAGACATTGCGATTCGGTAAATGTAAATTACCAAGTTTGATTGATTCCTGTTGAAGTATAAGATCCCCATCAGGTTGTACGATCGGGTTGAATGTAGCAGTTAAAGGGATCTCTGTATCGAAGGCAACAATTGATCCTGTGAGTTGAACGTTCTTGTCGATCAAAACGGTGTACTTAATGTTGTTATTATTAGATATATTATCTAAATAATTGTTAATTAATTCATTTAAGTTTTGTTTTGTTGATAATATTGTAAACTCTGTCCCTGCATAATGTTTGTTTTTTTTACTTGTAAAGTTTGAATTGTCAGGATCTGAATAAAAAAGCGTAATGATCCAAAATAGCAAAAATATGTTAAAACTAAGCAAAAGAAAAAAAGAGATTTTCCAAATATTTCTCATGTTAAACATGTCACATCACCTAAAAATATCTAATGGTTTTGTATTTCATTTTTTGAGATGTCTTCTTCAATAATCGTAAATACTCGTTTAGCAATGAATGCATAGCCATTTAAATTGGGATGAAATTGATCTTCAGCAAGAAGATTTTCACGTGATTTTGAAAAGATGTCTCCAATCGGGATAAAGGTGACATTTTCGTATTCGTCTGTAATGTTACTACTTAAAATATTCCAATCGTTCATAATGGTGTCGATTTCAGGAATGTTAGAAAAATACTCTTCGAAAGGATTGTATATCCCAAGTAAATAAATGCTGGCATTTGAATTAATTTCGTTAACTTTATTAAATATATCACGTAGTCGTTTTTCATAACCTGACTGAGCTTTAATAAAATTATGATATTGTAGTTCAGTAAAATTTGATTTGACTACTTTCATTACATCGTTTGCACCGATAGTTATTAGAACAATATCTGCTTTTTTTAAGGAATTAACTAGTTCTTTTTGTTCTAGCCGTTTCAGCAACTGATCAGTTCGGTTGCCTCGTTTACCAAAATTATCGATATTCATAACTATACCTTGTTTATTATTGGATAACATATTTTCTAATATGCCAACATAACCACCATTTTTAGTTTCATCTCCAACACCTTGGGTGAGAGAATCGCCAATTGCAGTGATATTGACATCATCTTTTACTAAAAAATTAATGGAGGTTTTCATTACTTCTGAAGAAAATGAACTGGAGCTATTTTTTTCATAAATGTTAGTTCGGGCATCAAAATCTTTCATTATACTGAAGTATGTTGAGCCTATTAGTGGTTTTGACATAGCATCCTGAACATGAAGAGGTGGAACAGGTTGAATAAATACTTTGATCGTAAAGGTAATACTAATAATAAATATTCCGATGACAGTTAAGGTGAACATTATTTGTTTCATTCATATCACACCTATATCAAGTTATAATTTTATTTTAATATATTGTAAACGAAAGATCCAAACGATTTTTAATAATTAACTATTATGTAATAATTACCATTTTGTTTTGGTTGAATCTTTAGGAAAATGTAACGTTTATATATATAATTTGTGGAACATAGGAAGAACGAAAACATCATATTGGCGATTGTTACTCTGTTTTGTATATTAAATTCTCTTATTTTTAGTTAGAAAAATGTTAATGACAACAATTAATAAAAATTGTAAGTAACTATATATCGTAATAAAACCTGTCAAATTAAGACTTTGTTTACCTTATTCAATTTATAGTTAAACAAGCGTATAATCATTCTTAGTTCTCCCTATTGCAAAAAGAATCGGGTTATTTTTTCTGCAATTATTTAATTTTATTCATTTATTAATGTTTAAAAACTGGGTTAATAGAGCTTGTTTTAGAAAAGGTATGCTAAAATGTCTTGTAAAGTGAAACGATTTTAGTGATCAAGGAGATTAGAAAGTTTTGAAATTAATAATTGCGGAAAAACCAGATCAGGGTTTAAAGTTAGCTAGTCCTTTTTCACATGAGCGAAAAGGTGATTATTTAGAAATAAAACCGAATGATTTCTTTCCAGAAGGAGCATTATTAACGTGGGCAATTGGTCATTTATGTGAACTTGTTCCACCAGAACAATATCATTCACAATGGAAGAAATGGTCGTTAGAACAGTTACCACTTCTTCCTGATAAGTTTCAACATCAAGTGACACGTGGCAAAGGAAAACAATTTAATGTTGTAAAAAAACTTGTTCAGAATCAAAGTGTACGAAGTATTATAATTGCTAGTGATGCAGGGCGTGAAGGTGAAGCAATTGTACGAACGATTTTATCATTATGTCACAATAAAAAACCAATCGAACGATTATGGATATCTTCGCTTACACCAAATTCAGTGAAAAATGGATTTGAAAATTTATTGAGTGAAGAAGAAACAAGACCGATTTATTATGAAGCGTTAAGTCGTTCGTGTGCAGATTGGCTTGTTGGGATGAACGCTTCACGTGTATATACATTACTTCTGCAAGAAAAAGGGATTTCGGATGTGTTTTCAACAGGGCGTGTTCAAACACCTACGTTGGCTTTAATCGAAGAGCGAGAAAAAGAAATTGAGGATTTTAAATCAGAGTCTTTTTGGGAAGTTGTTGCAAGTTTTAATATTGAATCTAAAACGTATATTGGAAAATGGCATAAAGATAATGAAACACGTATAAAAAATGAAAAGGAAGCTGACGCAATTGCTCATTTTTGTGAAAACAAACGTTTCGAGGTCAAAGAAGTAGTGAAAGAAAAAAAAGAATATAACCCACCATTCTTATTTAACTTATCATCTCTTCAAGCTACAGCTAATCAGTTGTTTAAGTTCCCTCCTAAAAAAACGTTAGATGTTGCTCAAAAATTATATGTCAAAGGGATTATTTCTTATCCTAGAAGTGACTCCGCCTTTGTAACGAAAGAAGAAGCAGCGGGTTTCCCAAATATCTTAAGTAAGCTTAGCCAGTTTAATGAATATCAAATATATTTTCCAACAACCTTTGACTCCATCATGAATAATAAACGTTATGTGAATGAAAAGAAGGTTACAGATCATTACGCAATTATTCCAACAGAGCAAGTTACAAACCCAAGTAAGTTGTCAGGTGATGAACAAAAAATATATGACTTGATTATCCGACGTTTAATTGCTGCTCACTATAACAATGCCATCTTTAACTACACTGTGATTCATTCGTTAGTAGATGGACGTGCAACATTTATTTCAAAGGGAAAAGAGCTCGTCGAGCAGGGGTGGCGCAAGGTAATCTATCAAGATACAAAACTTAAAAAAAATGGTGAGGAAGATTTGCTTTTACCCAATCTTGAACAAGGTGAGAGTGGAGTCGTTGAGCACACTGAAGTTAAAGATGGCAAAACACAACCACCGAAGCGATATACTGAAGGTCAGTTAATCACTTTAATGAAGACAGTTGGAAAACGGTTAGAAGACAGTGAACTCAGTAAAGTTCTAAATCAGACCGAAGGATTAGGTACAGAGGCAACGCGTGCAGGCATTATTGATGTGTTGAAAGCAAGGAAATATATCGAAGTGAAGAAAAATCAAGTGTATGTACTTGATAAAGGGAGAGTACTAATTGAAGCTGTCGGGAGCAATGTGCTATCATCAGCAGAAATGACGGCGAAATGGGAAAAACGATTACGAGAGATTGGACATGGAAAGGCATCACCAACACAATTCATGGAACAAGCCAAGAAACTAACAAAAAAACTAATTGAAGATGCAAAATCACAAAGTCAGGCGTGGAAATTTGAGCATGTTGATATAAAATCAATTCAACGAACAAGTTCGAAAAAAAAGAGAGCGACTGGAAAACCAATTGGAAATTGTAAAAAGTGTGATGGTAAAGTTATTGACAAAGGCTCATTTTATGGTTGTTCGAAGTATACGCAGACAAACTGTGATTTTACGATTTCCAAAAAAATTCTAGGCAAAACCATTTCTCAATCAAATGTAAAGAAGTTATTGAATGATGAATCTACGAACTTAATCAAAGGATTTAAAAAAGGTGATAAAGTATTCGATGCAAAATTAGGATGGTCAGAAAATAATCTTAGTTTTGTATTTAATTGAGATAAATAAGATGGCATCTCTCTAAATGAGTAAGGGGTTCTCTTTTGGATTGCAAATCATTAAAATATAGTAAATATTACACTAAAAAGCATGACGATTGATAAATGAATCGTCATGCTTTTTACTTAATTATAGGTGTAAAATGTTTTTTACACTATTGGGATTGTGTTGGTAAACTTTATGGAAACTCAAATAAAAGAATTTCGAGAAGAGAAGGGGAATGAACACAAGAAAAATTGGAGCAATTATTTTTGGAATCGGTACTCTTATTGTGGTTGGCATCGATAACAGTACTAAAAGTAAAAGAAAAATATTAAATAGTGTTTTAATGAACAACAAAGGCGTAGGTGTAACTGGAAATATCAGTTACACCTTATATGTCTTTTAAAGTATATCATTTACATTAACTATCTTAATTGTTAAATGAACCCTTTGTGCAGGGGACACCCTTGGCTTCCTGTTTCTAAAAAAGTTTAGGTTTTTTTAAGATGAAAAATTTACACTTGCGGTAGTCGACCCCAAGTGCGTAGCTGCTTGACTTTGAATTTTATTACTAAGCTCTGTAATAGGTATTAAATAAATTTATTAAGAAGTTAAAAAGAAAATAACACGATATGAGCATTACATCATATAATTAAACATATTTTTTAATATATTCACTTTATTAAAACGTGTTAACTAAGAAAATGTTACTTATTTTGTAATTTTATAGTAATATAGACTTAAGAATATTAAATAAGGAGTAGGAAAATGTTAAGAGATTTAGTTATAAACTTGTCAATCATGATTTCATTTGTTTTTTTGGCAGAGCAAATATTTAAAAATAAAATCTCAATATCTAACATAAATGGAAAACTACTTCTTGGGTTTATTTCTGGAATTTTAGGTGTTTTGTTAATGGAGTTTTCAGTTCAAATATCCAATGAAACAATTATTGATTTAAGAAACTTTTCTGTATTCATTAGTTCACTTTTTGGTGGGGGCATTAGTGCATTTATAGCAGCACTGATCATTTCATTATGCAGAGTAATTTTTTTCGGGGTAACTGCATCTTCCATTTCAGCAGTTGCTATTTTATTTTCGCTTGCAATTTTTTGTACGTTTTTAACAAAAGTTAAGCGTATTACTTTTTATGAAAAGTTATTATTGATGAATATCATTAATATATTCATGATGTCAGTAGCGCTATTATTACTCGTTGATGATTTTGAAAGAGCTATTAAGGCAGCAGTATACTACTCGATTATCTCTATAATTGGAGGATATATAATCACGTATATTGCTCGTAATGCACATGATACAACTCGGAAATATCGTAACTTCAAAAAGTCAGCAATGACAGACCATTTAACTGGTCTTAATAATTTTCGGAATTTTGATGAAACTTTAAATGATCGAATAGAACGATCAATTAATGAAAATGAAAATTTATCATTATTGTTAATAGATATTGATTACTTTAAAAAAGTAAATGATACGTATGGTCATGATGCAGGCGATGCTGTTCTAAAACAATTTGGAAAATTATTAGTAACTAGTGTGAGAAATTATGATATTGTATCTAGGAATGGGGGAGAGGAATTCAGCATAATTTTATACGGATGCAGCCATGAAGATGCCATTAATGTAGCTGAAGGGATCCGTTGTAATGTAGAACAATTTCCTTTTCAACTTTCATCTGGAAAATCAATTTTCTTAACCGTATCGATTGGTGTATCGACCTATCCTGTTACGGTTGAGAATGCAGACGAACTATATAAAGTAACAGATAATGCACTATATAATGCAAAAAGAACGAGTCGTAATTGTGTTTGCTCAAATGGAGATGAAGAAGGCTTGATCTCCTAGATTGATTTATTCATTAGATTTTTCACGTTTTTCTTTGGGCTCCAGCAGTTGAACTTGTAATTGGGTTGTGTGTCATAACATAAGCGCTTACAATAGTAAGATATTGATTGTTTTGATTTATTAACTTGAAAATGTATACATGTAGCACAGCAATGGAAATCCTTCATTTTTTATCACTCATTTCAGTAAATTATTATTTATAGTTATGTTTGTCGAATTATTAAAATATGACCAAATGAAAAACCTCCCAGATAAGGAGGTTTTTTTATTTGCTTTTATGCCTTTGCTTGTTCTCTTTTTGCTTCTGATTCAGAAATGATTAATGCACAAGAAGCATCACCAGCAATGTTAATTGAAGTACGTGCCATATCAAGTAGGCGATCGACTCCCATTACAAGACCGATAGCTTCAACTGGTAGACCAACTTGCTTCAACACCATCGCAAGCATGATAAGACCAACACCAGGTACACCAGCTGTTCCAATACTAGCTAGAACGGCAGTAATGACAACCATTATGATTTGTGAAAATGTAAGATCAATCCCATATACTTGAGCAATAAATACTGTTGCCACACCTTGCATAATAGCCGTTCCATCCATATTAATTGTTGCTCCTAGTGGTTGAACGAAGCTACTAATAGATTCTTTGACATTTAAACGCTTCTGAGCTGTTTGCATGGCAATTGGAAGTGTTGCACTAGAACTTGATGTACTAAAAGCGACACTCATTGCTGGAGCAAATTGTTTAAAGAACCAGAATGGGTTTTTCTTCGCTAATAAGAATACAGCAAGACCATAAGTAACAGTTCCATGAATTATTAATGCACCTAAAACGACAAACATGTATAAAGCCATTGCTTTGAGAGCCTCATAACCCTCGCTTCCAACTGCTGAAGCAATAAGTGCGAATGCACCGTATGGAGCAGTATACATAATTAAGTTTACAAGGTACATCATCAAATCATTACCTTGTTCAACGATAGTTAGTAATGAACTTGCTTTTTTACCAAGCATCGTAATCCCTAGACCAATTAGAATTGAAAAAGCAATGATTTGTAACATATTTCCTTCAGCCATTGCACTAATTGGGTTTGATGGAATGATATTTATAAACGTGTCCATAATAGGAGGTGCTTCTTTTGCTTCAAAGGCTACATTTGATGTATCAAATGAACCGACTGTACCTGGTTGAACGACAAATGCTAGCGCTAAACCAATTGATATTGCAAGTGCTGTAGTCACTAAGAAGAAGCCAACTGTTTTTATTCCGATTCGACCAAGTTTTTTCGGGTCACCAAGACCAGCCGTACCAAGAACGATTGAGAAGAATACGATAGGTACTACAAGCATTTTAATTAAATTAATAAAGATCTTTCCAACTGGTACTAAGATGTAGTCATTAATAACAGCAAATAAATCTGGAGAAGCTAGGTTTAAAACGATACCAGTAATAACACCGGCGATAAGTCCAATAATAATTTTCGTTGATAATTTCATGTTTGTCTCTCCCTTATGTGTTTTTACTTTTAGTTAATAAAGCGTATAGACTCCTCCTTGCTTATAATTTTCTGTCTTTTTTGAATATTCTTTCTATAAAACAAATCCAAAAGATATGTCCTATTGTATCATAAATTATTATATTATCAATACTAGATGCTTATATTGTTTTTCGTGAGACTATAGTCCTGTTATTTGCGCAGTGAAAAAGAGTGTGTTTATAAAAGAATTGATTATTTTTATATATGATTTTACTAGAATAGTACAAACATTTGGTTAGAGCATAACGCTAATGCTACTAAATGTATTTAATTAGGATAAGGCGAACAATTTGTGAATAGAGAAGTTATGAACAATTAGGTGGTGCATGTATAGTTACAGGGGAATAGTCGGTAGAGGAATGGTACTAAGTTAATATTTTATCTTATAAGATGCAAAAAAACTGAGCCATAGCATTAAGCATAGGCTCAGTTTTTATTTGTATTTTCGTGTTTTTTGCGCCCTTGAACTTGGATGAATTTGAAGAGTAAACCAAATCCGATGAAGAACACGGCACTGAAGGTTAATGGTCCTACAAGTTGCATTAGTGACCCCATATTATAGCCCCCTATCGAATATATTATATGTATAATATATTTTGATAAATTTAATATAAACAACAAACATGGGAAATTTTATATTGATATGTTTGTAGTGTAATCATATCATGTTTTTATCGAATAAAAAATGATCATATTATGAAAAATAATATGGTATAGTTACTATCGGAGTGTTTTGTTATTTGAAGAGAATGTTATCTAATATAAAAAAGATATTCGTATTTTTTGAAATGTACAAAATAATCCGCTCTGGAGGTACTAGGGAACCCTCTGAAAAAAACTAGATTAAAAGGAGATTTTACATGAAGAAGTTAGGGAAAGCTATCGTAGTATTTAGCGGTGGTCAAGATAGTACAACATGTTTATTTTGGGCACTGAAACATTTCGAGCAAGTAGAGACAGTAACCTTTGATTATAACCAGAGGCACAATCATGAGATTGAGTGTGCTAAGGAAATCGCTAAGGAGCTAGGTGTAAATAATACGGTGTTAGATATGTCGTTGTTGAATCAGTTAGCACCTAATGCTCTGACTCGAAATGATATAGAAGTAAAAGCAGGAGAAGAAGGGGAATTACCAAATACATTTGTACCAGGAAGAAACTTGATGTTCCTCTCATTTGCAGCTGTGATGGCGAAACAAATAAATGCACAGCATCTGATTACTGGGGTATGTGAAACAGATTTCAGTGGATATCCTGATTGTCGTGATATTTTTATTAAGTCACTAAATGTTACGTTAAATTTATCAATGGATGATGAATTTTATATTCATACGCCTTTGATGCATTTAAATAAAGCAGAAACTTGGGAGCTTGCAGATGAACTTGGTGTATTAGATTATGTTAGAGAAAAAACTCTGACTTGTTATAATGGTGTACGTGGAGATGGATGTGGCACATGTCCTGCTTGTGAATTAAGGCAACGAGGCTTAGAGCAATATTTAGCACAAAAATCAGGTGAAACTTTATGATTCAGCAATTTTATCCGCAAGTTCAACATGACTATCATTACGAATTAAATAAAGATATGCAATTTGCCGCTGCACATTTTATTCCACATTCTGACGCTGGGAAATGTCAACAAGTTCATGGACATACGTATTTTGTTAATGTGACAATAGTAGGGGATGAGCTTGACAAAACAGGCTTTCTCGTAAATTTTCAAACATTAAAAAAAATAGTTCATGGTCGATTTGATCATTCATTATTGAATGATCATGATGACTTTAATGAAGATGACCCTAATCATTTTCCTACAACTGAAGTTGTCGCTCGAAAATTATGGGAAAGAATTCAACAGCACTTAGATAAGATGGAAAATCAGCCCAAATGTTTGCAAATACTTGTACGTGAAACTCCTACGAGCTATTGCATTTATCGACCTAAAAAGGGGGATTTTAAGTGAGTATCCCTGTGCTTGAGATTTTCGGACCGACAATTCAAGGTGAAGGAATGAGTGCTGGACGTAAAACGATGTTTGTCCGAACAGCTGGTTGTGATTATCACTGTAGTTGGTGTGACTCTGCATTTACTTGGGATGGTTCAGCTAAAGAAGATATTAGGCAGATGAATGCTAGTGATATTGTGAGTGAACTAAAGCAGATTGGTAGAGATCAATTTGATCATGTTACAATTTCTGGTGGTAATCCTGCATTACTAAAAGAAATTCAATTATTAATAGATATACTCAAAGAAGAAGGGTTTAATACTGCACTGGAGACTCAAGGTAGTAAGTGGCAAGATTGGTTTGTTAAGATTGATGATTTAACGCTTTCACCTAAACCTCCAAGTTCAGAAATGAAAACCGATTTTCTAATGTTAGATCAAATCATTGACAACTTAGAGAAAGATAACCGAATTAATGAACATGTGAGTTTAAAGGTCGTTGTTTTTAATGATGATGATTTTGAATATGCGAAAGATATTCACTTGCGTTATCCAAACGTACCTTTTTACTTACAAGTAGGTAATGATAACTTAATCTCTGAAAGTAATAATGAACTTGCACTACATTTAATAAAAAGTTATGAGTGGTTAGTAAATAAGGTGATAGACTGTAAAGAAATGAATGATGTCCGTGTACTTCCACAACTGCATGCATTATTGTGGGGCAATAAACGCGGTGTATAAGTAATATTCTTAATCATAAGGAGCTTGGGGTTGAAAATCTTCAAGTTCCTTATGATTTTTTGTGTTTCAAATCTTTTGTGATTCAAATTATTGCATTAGTAAAAAATTCAGCATATTATAGGAGCATCTTTATTAATTGAGTAAAAGGAGTTGTACAACAGTGGAAGTAGCTTTCTATAATGGTAAGTTTATTGATATCGATCAGCTAGTTGTTCCGATTGATGAACGTGGACATAATTTTGGTGATGGTGTATATGAGGTAGTTCGTGTATACAACGGAGAAGCTTTTGGATTGACTGAACATTTAGTAAGGTTAATTGATAGTGCGGAAGCAATTCGAATCAAGTTACCATACACATTAGAAGGTTTTCAAGAGTTGATTCTTGAAGGAATAGAAAAGTCAGGTTTAAAGGACTCAGTAGTCTATTTGCAAGTAACTCGTGGAGTTGCTAAGCGTCAACATCTTTTCCCTGAAGCTGCAGCAGCAGTCGCTATGACAATACGTGAAGCAAAGGATGTTTCGATTAACCTTAGAGAGGGAGGGGCATCAGTAATTGTAAAAGAAGATGAACGTTGGTTGAACTGTTACATTAAATCATTAAATTTATTACCGAATATACTAGTGAAACAAGAAGCTGCTGATACTGGTGCAATCGAAGCAGTCTTGCATCGAGATGGTGTTATGACTGAGGGTTCTAGTAGTAATCTTTTTATAATCAAAGAAGGTATGCTTTATACAACACCTTTATCACGACACATTCTTGCCGGAATCACACGTGCTAACGTATTGTCGTTAGCAAAGAAGCTTAATATTCCGATTAAGGAAGAGCAAATTAGATTGGAACAATTCAAACAAGCAGATGAAATATTTATAACGAGCACGACTTTAGAAGTGATGCCAATCGTAACCGTTGATGGAGAACAGATTGCTGATGGTAAACCTGGTAAGTATACTATGCAGCTTCAAAATGCATATCAAGCTCAATATAAATAAGGTTGTAAGACACTTTAAAAATCTCGGATTTTGAAGTGTCTTTTTATATGTATCACGTGTCAATTAAAGTTAAGAATCTCACTTCAAAATTTAGAAGAGTCAGCGAAATTTAAGTTGGTGAGAAATCGTCAGTAATTATCTGATTGATTCAAATAACCATCAGTGGGAGGGAAGCCCCCTCACTAATGGAAGTTTAACTTTTTAACATTCATTACAAATGAGTAGCATGAAGTAGTTTATTTTATCGTTATACAGATAGAAGTTTTGCTATATAGAACCTATTTTAGGTTAGTAAGAATGAATTTGTTTGTTCTTAAACTTTGACTTTTCATTGCGAAATTATCTATTCTTTTTCAAGTGAGAGCACGTCAGCAACATCAATTTCTAAATGAGTACAGATTTTATTTAACACATCTAGATTCACTTCATCTGCCATGTTGTGATAAAGGTCAGATAAAGCGCCTTTGCTTAAACCAGTTGCTTCAGCAAGTTCAACAAGCTTCATATCATGTTCATATAACCTTTGAGCTAAATAACTTCGAATCATGAGTGGATACCTCCTTAAGCTATTATAGATAGTTTTGCCTTAAACTTAATTGTTATGAGATATGAATCACAATTGTCTGGGTATTTACATAAATTAAGTTGAAGGTAATCATAGGAGGGAAGACAACATGTTCAATAATTCATTTTTCGATAATATAGGTAAGAAAACAGGTGTAGATATGAATGATGTTTTTCAGCTCGCAAATTCACTTCAGTATGCTAATTTTCAAGATGAAGAAACGGTTCGACAAGTAATTCAACAAGTTTCACAGCTTGCAGGACATCCAGTAACGGAGGATAAAGAAGAGCAAATTGTTGAGGCGTTGTTAAAGAACAATATGCCGATTGACTTCTCTACTATTTCTGACATGGTGAACGGTAAATAGGCAAAAATATTATTGTGAATATTAGTAAATAAAGAAGTAAGTGTAAAATGAACTGCACCCCATTATTAGACGATTTCTAACAATTGGGGTACAGTTCACTGTATCGGGGTTAAGTTTTTAATCATTTCTATTTTGACGTGCTTTAGCACCTTGGGCACGTTTGTGTTCACCCTGTGCAAATTCACTTCCAAATTCAGTTTCATGTTTACGACCACCAAGTTTAGCTTTTTGTTCAGGGCTGTTTGGCTGTCTATTTGTCATTTTAAATCACTCCTTCATGAATAGGGTAAGCAAAAGAGAATATTTCATGCGTGTCATCACATAAATGAAAAAAATAAAACGTTCCGACTTAAGGCCAGAACGTTTTATTTTATGTTATCTATTTGCCACTTGCTTCTTCTTCAGTGGTATTTTTCTCACTGTCTAAAAAACGAAGTAAGTCACTTTGAACGACCTTATCCGATAGGTTTAAGTCAAGTTGAGCTTTTTCTTTGGCTGGTTCACATAAAGAATCTTCGGTTGGTTGACCAGTAGTTTTATCATAACATGTTTCTTTCGTATAAACGTATTCGTCAGTAATAAAACTTCCATCACGTAGGACTACAAAATCATCACGGTTTGTTGCGAACAAATCTGCACCAAATTGAATGTCATTTTCTTGTTCAATTCCAAGTAAGTGCAAAATAGTAGGTTTTAAATCGATTTGACCAGATACTGTCTCCATTGTTTTCCCTTCCATACCAGGAATGTGGATCAATAAAGGTACTTTTTGGAGCTGTATATGTTCAAATGGTGTAATTTCTTTGCCAATAACCTCAGACATAGCACGATTATGGTTTTGAGATATTCCATAATGATCACCGTACAATACAAAGATTGAGTTTTCATACAGACCATTAGCTTTTAATTGTTCGAAGAAATCACGCAGTGCATCATCAAAATATCTAACTGTTTGGAAATATCGATCAACAGTTTTATTTCCAGTAGTATGTGGTGCGATCATTTCATCTTCTTCATCTAGCAAATAAGGGTAATGGTTTGTTAATGTGATAAACTTCGAATGGAATGGTTGTTCAAGTTCTTGCATCATTGGGATAGATTGACGGAAGAAAGGTTTATCCTTCAACCCATAGTTAATGCTCTCTTCTTCTTTAATGTCGTAATAACGTTCAGAGAAGAAATAATCATATCCTAATGATTGATACATGATGTCACGATTCCAGAAACTTTTATTATTACCGTGGAATGAAGCTGTCGTGTAACCATTATCCTGTAAAATTTCTGGCATTGCATTGTATTCATTCGAAGCATTTGTTGTAAATACAGCTCCGCGTGATAACGGATATAACGAGTTATCAACTAAGAATTCAGAGTCAGATGTTTTACCTTGCCCAGTTTGGTGATAGAAATTATTGAAATAAAAACTGTCACCAATTAAGTCATTTAAGAAAGGTGTTACCTCTTCACCATTTAGCTCGTAATTTATTACGAAATTTTGGAGTGATTCCATTGATACCATAATGACATTTTTTCCTTCGGCAACACCGAATAGTTCACTAGGTTGCTTAATATCTCGTTGAATGTAGTTTTCAACTTCTGTAAGATCACTGCTTTCTGCAAACGTTCGTTGAGCAGAAGCTTTAGAATGTACAGCTAAGTCATATACATGGTAGTTGTATACTCCTAAAAATTTAACAAGCATCTCACGGTCAAATGTTCTTGTTAATAGTTGTGGACGTTCCTTTTCAGCTAAACCAACATTCACTAATAGTAATAATGCTGCGAAAGTAGCAATTAGTTTTCGATTATGCTTTTGTAGTGTAGGTTGGCGATCTTTTTTCAAAAAGTAGTAATATACTACAACGTCAATAAACATTAAAATATCATAAGGCTCCATTAAACCTTTTGCACTACCGCCCAGGTCACCAAAGTTTTTGAATTGGAACAAAATAGGGACTGTAATAAAATCTTCAAAAAATCTGTAATAAACTACGTTAGCAAATAACAAAATCGTAGAAGTGACATACATGATAAATAAACCACGTTTTTTATTCTTTCTAAAGATTGAGACCGTAATTAATGTCAGAACTAAAACCGAGCTTAATGGACTCAACAATAGTATGAATTCTTGTAGCATATTATCTAGCGGTAAATCGAAAAATAAACGCATTATTAAATATGATTTAATCCATAATAGTAATACCGTTATTAACAAGGTTTTATCGGTTTTAAAAACCTTAAACACTCGTTTGAAATAATTCTTCACAAAAAAACCTCCTGTGCTTGGTTCTTTCAAATAAATCAATATGGTAGTTAGTTACTAAGATTTTACTTGAAAGATTGAGAATATCATTTAAGGTGCATTATTGCAAGTATTTTACTAAATTAGTAGAATTTGTACATTTTAACTTATTAACCAACAAACAAGGCCTTAAATAATAGTTGACTACTCTATTTTTATTTATCAACAATTAATTAGACGGTTATGTGCCGAAAAAAGTTTCACATGAGATTAAAAAAATTGTAACGTAACTGTTACATTCGTCAGTTATTATTAAAAGTTAAGATTCTTATATCTATAATACTCATATTTTTAATTCGGTCAACATTAAATTTATTGGCGAACTTGTGAAGTTTTAATTGGCGCTGTGGTGATTGTTTTTTTAATAGATTAACAATGACGTAAATAAAAGCTGGATTAAGTAGTGCTACAAAAGAAAACCCCTGATAAAAGGAGTTTCACTTAATTGTTTCGGTAAGGTTGTATATTTTGTATGGGTAATTTAAATCTTTTAGATTTTTCATCGCTAATATAAAACTTACATTCAATAAAATTATGTCTCTGTTGCTGAAATATGCATATTAATCATAAATATATAGTGATAGATAAGAATTTTTTGGTGAATTTCAATATATTAAATACGAGTGAAAAGTATGAGAAAACTGTTGAAGATTGACACCTCTATATATCAAACTTTTTAAACCTATAAGTAAGTACAGGAGTCAATAGGGAGGGCATTGAGAATACATATATTAACGAATTAAATAAAAAAATGCAAGCATATTAGTTGATTTTTGTGAATTTGAACGTTTTAATTAAGGTTGGGAAAAATACATATTAGAGGTGACGAGAATGGATGTAATTACAGCAATAAAAGAAAGACATTCAGTGCGTAAGTATGAAAAAGATCATAAGATTTCAGAAGAAACTCTAAATGAAATTTTAGAAGCAACAATTGAAGCTCCATCATCATGGAATTTGCAACATTGGAAGTTTTTTGTGATTGATGATGAGAAGCAAAAAGAAACACTATTACCTATTGCCTACAATCAACAGCAAGTTATTGACAGTTCGCTTACAATTGCTGTATTAGGTGATTTAGAAGCTAATACAAATGCGGAACGTGTGTATGGTGAAGCAGTAGAGAGTGGCTACATGAATGAAGAAGTAATGGCAGCGTTACTTTCACAAATTAATGGAGCTTATGAGAATAAGCAATTTGCACGTGATGAAGCAGTCCTTAATTCTGGATTGGCTGCAAGTCAACTAATGTTAGCTGCTAAAGCAAAAGGATATGATACTGTAGCAATGGGAGGATTTGATCGAGCTAAATTTGTTGAAGTTTTCGATGTATCATCTCGCTACATACCAGTTATGCTCATTGCTCTAGGTAAAGCAGCAGAACCAGCACATGGAACTAGACGTTTTCCATTGGAAGACGTTGTTGTGAAAAATACATTTAAATAATGAATAGAAAAAGCAGGGACATATCGTTCCTGCTTTTCTATCTGTTTAGAAGTAGTTTAGTAGTTGTAAGAATAGTTGTATATTATGTTTCTATATAATAAGTGAAATTTCAATCATCATTATGACGAGTTTCTTCCTATTAATATAGTTTGCAATTATCGAATTTTTAATTCATTTTGTTTATTTTGAAAATAAAGTTTCTTTCTTCACTATTTTCTCCAAAGATTGATTTATATCAGTGATAAGTTCATCTGGATCTTCCAACCCTACTGAAAGTCTTAATAATCCATCTTGAATCCCTCTTTTTTCACATTCATCATCTGGTACAGAACTATGAGACATTGTTTTTGGATAAGATAGGATTGATTCTACAGCTCCTAAACTAACTGCAAATACAGGTATTTGTATGTGTTCAACAAATTGCTGCACATGTTCTTTACTTTCTAATAAAAATGATAGTACAGCACCCCCGTTTTTGGCTTGATTCTTTTGTATTTCATAACCCTGATGGTTTTTAAGACCTGGATAGTAGACTTCTTTTATTAACGGATGCTTTTCTAAAAAAGCTGCTATTTTTTCTGCTGATTGTACTGATAGTTTTAGGCGGGCATGTAAAGTTTTCAAACCGCGCAAAATTAACCAACAATCTTGTGGACCAAGTACAGCACCAAATGTGTTTTGTAAGAAATATAATTGCTTTGCGATTTCTTCATTATTTGTTACTGCCAGTCCAGCAACTACATCACTATGTCCTCCTAAAAACTTAGTGGCACTATGTAATACGATGTCTGCTCCTAATTGAAGTGGTTGCTGTATTTCAGGAGTTAAGAACGTATTATCGACATAGACTAAGCAATTATGTTGCTTTGCCAATGAAGATATTGCTCGTACGTCAGTAACAGTTAGTAATGGATTTGATGGTGTTTCAAGATATACGGCTTTCGTATTTTCTTGAAAACTGTTTTTGACTAATTCGTAATTTGTCATGTCGACAAACGTGTATTCAATTCCAAAGCGGTTTAAAACTTGGCTAACGAACCTAAATGTACCACCATATACATCCTCAGTAACAAGTAGATGATCACCTCTTGATAACAACAATAAGGATGTAGAGATTGCAGCCATTCCTGAAGCAAATGCAAATCCATTCGTTCCACCTTCTAAATCAGCAATTGCAGTTTCTAATGCTTCTCTCGTTGGGTTCCCAGAGCGTGAATAATCGTACTTTCCAAACTGATCCGTATCCTCTTGGTGGTAGGTAGATGCATGGTGAATAGGTGTACTTACGCCATTTGTTGTTTGATCAATTGAATATGTGTTATGCAACAATCTCGTTTGTATGGAATAATTACTCATCACCATTCACCTCTTGTAATGTGTTTAGAAACGCTTGATTAAAATCCGAAATAAGATCCTCGATGTGCTCAAGTCCAACTGAGACACGTAATAAACGATTACAAACACCGTAACTTGTACGTATTTCTTCAGGAATGTCCATATGTGTTTGTGTTGCAGGATAGGTAATAAATGTTTCTGTTCCGCCTAGGCTTTCAGCGAACGTAACAATTTCAAACTTCTTTAGTAAAGTTTGAATAATGTTTTCATCATGTACTTTAAATGAAAGCATACCACCTGCACCTGGGTATAGAACGGTTTCAATTGATGGGTGATTATTCAAAAATTTCACTATTTCATTAGCATTATGATCGTGTTGCCTCATTCGTAACGCTAATGTTTTCATTCCTCTAAGAAGTAACCAGGAATCAAAAGGTGACAGTACAGCACCAGACGCATTTTGAATACTTGATAGTTCTTCACACATTGTTTCATCTTTCGCAACGACTAATCCAGCAAGCACATCATTATGGCCACCTAAAAATTTTGTTGCGCTATGAATGACTATATCTGCTCCAGATTCTAACGGTCTTTGGAGCATTGGCGTGAAAAATGTGTTATCCACTATTAATAGTAGATTATGTTTTTTTGAAATAGTTGCTAAACCATTAATATCTGTTTTGATCATTAGTGGATTAGTTGGTGATTCAATAAAAATTGCTTTCGTTCTCTCTGTAATTGCTTCTTCATAGTCTTGCGGATCTGAACTATGAATGTAGGTAAATGAATAACCAAATTTCTTAAACGTATTTTCAAACAATCGGTAACTTCCACCATAGATGTCCTTTGTTACGATAAATTCATCTCCAGGTTCAAATAATAAGAAAATGTTTTGAATGGCAGCCATTCCTGAGCTAAATGCAAAACCACGTGTTCCTCGTTCAAGTTTCGCAATTGAATTTTCGAGTATTTCCCTCGTAGGGTTTCCAGTGCGAATGTAGTCATAACCAGTTGATTCCCCAATTCCAGCATGACGATAAGCAGTTGAAAAATAAACGGGTGGATTAACAGTTCCTGTTACTTCTTCACTTCGATTTCCAAGTTGGGCTAATTGAGTCTCAATTTTATAGTTCATTTTTATCCCTCATTCCATATTTTTAAATAGTTGTAAGGAAAGCTTTACATGAATTCTTAGTGATTCTTTTCGTTGAAAAACTTAAATTTTCCATAAAAATAAAAAAAGTCCTTCGAAGAAGGACTTAGAATAGTTCCACTTCTTCTCATCTCTCAAGCGAATGCTTGCTGGAAGGAGCACCCACACATTGTGTTGGTTGCTGAGATTTCATAGGGCCAGATCCCTCAATCTCTCTGGATAAGAAAGTTAGTTGTTGCATATGTTCAATTAAGAAGATATTTAATTATTGATTAGTCATTACTCTATTACAAATTAATTTTAATTGCAAGATATTTTTAGATATTAGTTAATTTTCTAAAAATATCTTGCAAAAGGTCGTAACTTATTTTATGCTCAATAAAAATCGTTAATTCTGATTGGTAAACTTGGAATAAAAAACGATTAGGAATTTTTAAAAAGGAGGTTTGAATTTGGAGTGAAATTAAATTATAAAAATTGGTATGAACCACAAATTCCATTTGATTTGGAAGATGGTACTCAAGGAGCACACTCTGTTTTAGAGTGGTCGTATAAGGAATACGGTGATGAGCTTGTGTATGCTTGTAGTTTTGGTTTAGAAGCAATGGTATTGTTGCATCTAATTGCCAAAATTAAACAAGATGCTCGTGTAATCTTTTTAGATACAGGACTACATTTTGCTGAGACATACGAAACAATTGAAAAAATTCAAAAACGTTTTCCTGAACTGCGAATCGAATTAGTGAAACCTGAACTTTCTCTTGAACAACAGGAGAAGAAATTTGGTGCAAAACTTTGGGAACGCAATCCTAATCAATGCTGTTATTATCGTAAAGTCAAACCGCTGGAAGACCAATTATCAAAAGCCACAGCTTGGCTTTCAGGACTTCGGAGAGAACAATCCGAAACAAGGAAACATGTTCAATTTATTAATAAGGATGAGCGATTTCAATCAATAAAAATATGTCCTCTAATTCATTGGACAGAGGAAGAAGTTTGGAGTTTTGTGAAAAGGAATGATCTACCATATAATCCCCTTCATGATCAGCAGTACCCTAGTATAGGATGTGCACCTTGTACTCATCAAATTGTTGAAGGTCAAGATAGTAGGAGTGGGCGTTGGAGAAATAGTAATAAAACAGAGTGTGGCCTACATTTAGATCCTCCTTCAGAAGGATAGTGAGTTAAATGTCTCTTATAGTTATTGCATTTATCGTTTCATATTTTTTTGCATTAAATATAGGTGCAAGTGGAGCTGCTGCGACAATATCCGTTGCATATGGATCGGGAGCAATTCGAAATAAACGATTAGCTCTAGGGGTATGTGCGATAGGGATTTTTTTAGGAGCGATATTTGGTGGGGGAGAAGTAGTTCATACGATAGGCAAGGGTATTGTATCAGAGGAATATTTGACGATAAATATAGTTATCGTCGTTTTAGTTTCAGCTTCATTATCCTTGCTTATCGCAAATCTGCTTGGAATTCCATTGTCAACGAGCGAAGTTGCAGTTGGAGCGATAGTTGGTGTAGGAGTTAGCTTAAGAGTGTTAAACATGAACACTTTAGTTGTCATTATTATGTTTTGGCTCATTATACCAATTATAGCTTTCCTAATTTCTTATTTATGTGGTAAGTATATTCTTCGTTCAAGTGTGATCAAAAAATGGAAAAAATCTAACTATTATACAAAAATATTTACTAGTTTGTTAATTATAGCTGGATTTATTGAAAGCTTTTCAGCAGGAATGAATAATATTGCAAACGCTGTTGGCCCACTTGTTGGTGCAGGTTTAATTCAAACAGATGATGCATTACTTACAGGAGGTTTGGTTGTTGCGCTAGGTGCATTTCTCTTTGGTGGGAAAGTTGTCGAAACGAATGCAAAAGAGATTACAAAACTTACACTTTTACAAGGAACCATTATATCTGGAACATCAGGTTTTCTCGTAATTATAGCTTCACTTTTTGGTATTCCGATACCACTTACACAAGTGACAACAACGTCTATTATCGGAATGGATTCAGCGAAAATTGGGATAAATTATTGGCAGAAAAGTATTATTCGAAGAATTATTTTAGTTTGGGTTGTATCTCCATTTTTTTCGCTAGTGATGTCCTACACTTTGATGAAAGCATTTTTTCAGAAGGATGGTTATACACTCTTTATTATTTTAAGTATCATCATTGCAACATTAGGAACAATTAATTTAATCGTATCGATAAGAAAAGAAAAACAATCTGTTCACGAGCATGGTGGAGGAATTTAGTCAATTAAATCGATCAAAAGAATTAGAAAGGATGTAAACAATGACAGTAAGTATTCCACATGGTGGAGAATTAGTTAATTGTATAAATTTTAGTTTGAATATTTCTAATATTGGAGCAGAAATTAAAATAGATGATACTGCATTATCAGATCTAGAGTTAATTGCAAATGGTGCATATAGCCCACTTAAGGGTTTTCTAAAAAGTACCGATTATCTTAGCGTAGTTGAGACAATGCATCTATCTTCAGGTCTTGCTTGGAGTATTCCAGTAACGTTACCAGTCGATGAGTCAACGGTTAAGAAACTTGAAGTAGGGAAACAGGCAAAACTAGTCTATAACGGTGTTACGTACGGTGTAATTGATGTAGAAGAAATATATGAGCCAGATAAGGAAAAAGAAGCACAAAATGTCTATCGAACAACAGATGATAAACATCCTGGTGTGGCAAAAGTATATAGCCGTGGCAATTATTATGTTGCAGGTGAAATTACACAAGTAAAGGAAGTTACTCGCCCAAAATTTGATCAGTATTATTTAACACCACTTGAAACACGTGAGCAATTTCAGCAAAAAGGCTGGAAAACAGTTGTTGGTTTCCAAACACGTAATCCAGTTCACCGTGCACATGAATATATTCAAAAATGTGCACTAGAAATTGTTGATGGATTGTTCCTTAATCCACTTGTAGGTGAAACAAAAAGTGATGATATTCCTAGTGAAGTAAGAATGGAGTGTTATGAAACGATTCTAGAACATTATTATCCGAAGGAGCGTGTCTTCTTATCCGTATTCTCTGCTGCGATGAGATATGCTGGCCCGCGTGAAGCAATCTTCCATGCAATTGTTCGTAAAAATTTTGGATGTACACATTTTATTGTCGGTCGTGACCATGCTGGTGTTGGTAGCTACTATGGTACTTACGATGCTCAAAAAATATTTAGTGAATTTGAAGAAGGTGAGCTAGGAATAACACCGTTATTTTTTGAACATAGTTTCTATTGTAAGAAGTGTGAAAATATGGCTTCAGCTAAAACATGTCCACATAGTTCTGAACATCATGTTATTTTATCAGGTACAAAAGTACGAGAAATGCTTCGGAATGGTGTGCAACCATCAAAAGAGTTTAGTAGACCGGAAGTAGTTGAGATTCTAATGCGAAGCTATCAAGAGTCTGTAAATTAAAGGAGGGGTGACAATGACTGAGAATATCGTTTGGCATGATACGCAGCTTTTGAAGCAGGATCGTAGAAAGTTAAAAAAACATCATAGTGCAGTTATTTGGTTTACAGGCTTATCGGGTTCTGGTAAATCAACGCTAGCAAATGCGTTAGAGCAAGAGTTATATAAGAAAGATATACATTCCTATATTTTAGATGGTGACAATGTACGTCATGGGCTGAATAGTGATTTAGGATTCAGTGATGAAGATAGAAAAGAAAATATCCGTCGTATTGGTGAAGTTTCTAAACTTTTCATAGACAGTGGTTCATTTGTGTTAACAGCTTTTATTTCACCATTTATCGAAGATCGTGCACAAGTTCGTAACTTAATAGAAGAAGATGAATTTGTAGAAGTGTATGTTGAATGTGAATTAGATAGTTGTGAAAAAAGAGATCCAAAAGGGTTGTATAAGAAAGCACGTAATGGTGAAATACCTCAATTTACTGGTATTAGCTCACCGTACGAAAAACCAATTAACCCCGAAATCACTGTAAATACAGAAAAATTATCAGTAGAAGATTCTGTTAAGAAGATTATTCAGTATTTAGAAGCTCGCAACTGGATTTAATCATAATGAGAGGAGCGGTCAAACATTGAGTTATAAAAAAGTTTGGTCTAATAATGAAAAATTAAGTAAGAATGAGCTGGCAAAGCTTGATAAAGATGGTTTAGAAATTTTAAATGATATTCCAAATTATGCGAAACAAGGTTTTGAATCAATTCCAAAGGATCAGTGGGATTATTTTAAGTGGGCAGGTCTATATTTGCAGAAACCGAAAGAAGCCGGTTACTTCATGATGCGAGTTAATGTACCTAATGGGATATTGAACAATGACCAGTTAAAAGTATTGGCTGGAATTAGTCGTGATTATGGCCGCGGAGTATTCGATATTACGACAAGGCAAGCAATTCAGTTTCATTGGTTAACGATTGAGCAAATTCCTGACATTTTCAAACGATTAGAGTCTGTTGGTTTATCTTCAGTTGGAGCATGTGGTGATATTACGAGAAATATAACGGGTAATCCGTTAGCAGGTATCGATCCTAACGAAGCTTTAGATTCTCGAGCTGTTGTGAAGGAGATTTATGACTATTTTCAGAGAAATGAAGAGTTCTCAAATCTTCCACGTAAATTCAAAATATCTGTCAATAGTAATGTCTATAATGCATCGAATGCAGAAATTAACTGTGTAGCATTTGTGCCAGCTAAGAAAGTGGTTGATGGTGTTGAAAAAGTAGGATTTCACCTTAAGGTAGGTGGAGGATTATCTGCTAAACCTTACTTAGCACAAACATTAAATGTTTTCCTTGAAGAAGATAGGGTGAAGGAAGCAGCAATTGCGGTTGCAACGATTTTCCGTGATTTTGGATACCGAGAGAAACGTCATCGTGCACGTCTAAAGTTCCTAGTGGCAGATTGGGGTCCTGAAAAATTCACTGAAAAATTCCGCGAATATGTAAAAGGTGTACCTGAACAAGGTGAAGAGTTACATGAAGGTTGGAATGGTGGGTACTTTTATGGAGTACAGAAGCAAAAACAAGCAGGGTTAAATTATATTGGCTTTAACGTTCCTGTAGGACGCTTGGAAGCAGATGAGGTGTTCGAAATTGCTGATATTGCTGCGAAATATGGGAGTGGTGAAGTTCGAACATGTAATGCACAAAACATCGTAATAACAAATGTACCAGATGAGAACGTTAAATCGCTTCTTTCAGAGAAAGTGTTTGAAAGAATTACAACGAATCCAAATAAGTTCATTGGTTATGCTGTTTCATGTACTGGAATCGAATATTGTAATCTTGCACTAGTTGAAACGAAAGAACGTATGAGAAGTATGGCGCTTTATTTAGATGAACAATTGGAAATCGATGTCCCAGTACGTATGCATATGATTGGTTGTCCAAACTCTTGTGGTCAACGTCAAATTGCTGATTTAGGTTTTCAAGGTGTTAAGTTAAAAACGAAAGAAAAAGGATTAGTTGAGGCGTATGAACTATATGTTGGTGGAACGTTGTTAAATGGTGGCGAGTACAACACCAAGTTGAAAGGGAAAATTGATGCAGAGAATTTGCATATAGTAACTGCAAAATTTTTAAGTAAGTTTAAAGATAATAAACTTGATAATGAGTTGTTTTATGATTATGTACAACGTGTAGGGACAGATGAATTACAAAATCAACTTGATGAGATCTTAGCGTAGGTAAAAACATGAACTTATATCGATTAAGAGCCACGACATCAGCTGGTGAATTTAACATTGTTACAGCAGCACAGTCGGAAGAAGAGGCATTTGCATACGCAGAACAAGAGATTGAAAAGCAATTTTTGAAAATCCCAGAAATCGAAGAAATTGTCCTATATGAGAAAAAGAAAATAAACAAAGGTAATGCATTTGTCATTCAAGAAGAGGAGTAAGAGCAGGGTTTCCTGCTCTACTTTTACTCATTGAAGTTAAGAGAAATCGATTATAAGGGAGTGTGACTGATGGGAAAAGTCTATTTAGTGGGAGCAGGTCCAGGAGATCCTGAATTATTAACGTTAAAAGGTCTTAAATGTTTACAAAAAGCTGATGTTGTTTTATACGATCGGCTCGTTAACAAGGAGCTATTAAGTTATACGAAGGAAGGTACTGAATTAATTTACTGCGGCAAGTTACCGAACTATCATACGATGCAACAAGAAACGATTAATGCCTTTTTAGTGAAACTAGCAAAGAAAGGAAAAACGGTCGTACGATTAAAAGGAGGAGACCCATTTGTATTCGGAAGAGGTGGAGAAGAAGCCTTAGCATTAGCTAAACATGGATTAGAATTTGAAGTTGTACCTGGAGTAACGGCAAGCACTGCAGCAGCGGCGTATGCAGGAATTCCAGTTACACATCGGAATGTAAGTGGATCTTTTGCAATGGTAACAGGTCATCGCTGTATGGAACAATCAGCAGAAGAATGGAGAGCATTGGCTAAAAATATAGATACTCTCTCTATATACATGGGAATTACGAAACTTGGATATATTTGTGAACGATTAATCGAACATGGTTGGTCTGAACAAATCCCAGTAGCCGTCATTCATTGGGGAACGACAGAACAACAACGAACAGTTACAGGTACGTTAAGTACAATCGCAAACGTAGTTCAAAAAAATAAAATCGATAATCCTTCTATGGTAATCGTTGGTGAAGTTGTCCGTTTAAGAGAAAAAATAGCATGGTTTGAAAATATTAACACCTCGCTTGCTAAAGAAGCTTACTAGAAAGGGTGAAGTCACTTGCAAGCCGTACTCTATATTTGTCATGGCAGCAGAATTAAAAGAAGTAATGAACAAGCATTTAATCTATTAAATCAGTTAAAGGTACGTGTATCAGCTCCAATTCAAGAGGTTTGTTTTTTAGAGCTAGCATCTCCAAATATTGAACAGGGACTTCAGCGATGTGTTGAAAAGGGTGCGACAAGTGTGGTTATCATTCCATTTCTGCTTTTATCGGCTACACATGCAAAGGTTGATATTCCAACTGAAGTGAGAAATTCTGTAATAAAATATCCTTATCTTCAAATTATCTATGGGAAACCCCTCGGTGTACATGAAAAAATGTTACGAGTTGTTAAAGAACGGATTGAAGAAAAGGGCTATCACAAACCTCAAAAAACAAGAGTGTTATTTGTGGGAAGAGGAAGCAGTGATCCATTACAGATCCAGACTTTCAGGACAATAGCGGAGAACCTTAAACAACAATATTCATATAAGTCTGTTGATGTCGCTTTTTTGGTAGGTGCGGACCCTTCCTTATCAGATGGTTTAACTTTGTTTTCTCAGGAAGATAGCTACGATAAAATAGTTGTCCCTTATTTGCTATTTGCAGGGAAACTACTAGAAAATATACAAGGAGAAGCTAACAAGTTTCAACTCTCAGTATGTGACCCACTCGGTGAGCATTGGTTATTAGGTGACGTCTTACAACAACGTATTATAGAAGCAATAAAGGAAGGTGTATGTATTTGAAACATATAATAAAGGATATTGCCAAAGGACGTAGAGGTTCAAAAGATCTCAGTTACGAACAAGCAATTGAGGCTGCTCAAACAATTGCAACTGGGCAGTCTACAGATGTACAAACAGCTGCATTTCTTATAGCACAACGAATGAAAGAGGAAAAACCTGAAGAACTACAAGCATTTGCTGAAGTTTTTTCACATAAGACAGTTCATCTTAACTTAGAAAAATCTATAAGAGAAAAATTAGTCGATTTTGCAAGCCCGTATAGTGGGAGGAATTCATTTTATGCAACGATCCCAGTGAGCATTTTATTAGCAGAACGAGGAATTCCCGTTTTTCTGCATAGTAGTGATTCTTTACCACCTAAATATGGGACGTCTTTAAAGCAAGTGTTTGAGAATTTAGGGATTATTAATCAATCAGAAAAGTCACAACTTGAAGAACAAATTTATTCACATCAAATAGCTTTCGGTTATACTGATTCTTTTTGCAGTCAATTGGTTCAATTAAGAAGTATACGTGAAGACTTGTCAGTAAGAACTCTCTTTAATACAGTAGAAAAATTATTAAATATTGCTCAAGCAGAAACGATTATGTTTGGAGCTTTTCATCGAACAGCCATTAATAAGATACTACCAATGTTACCTCAGTTATCGTTCCGTAAAGCATTTGTTGTACAAGGAATTGAAGGTTCAGAGGATGTACCAACACATCGAAATAGTTTTGTCTTTGATAGTTCAGGTGATGAACCGCAGTCATTTATCATCCGTCCATCTGATTATCATTTAGATGAAGATGAAGAAGTGTGTACGAAAAAGCTAGCATTGGATGAACAAGTAGAGATCATTCAATCTATTTTAGATGGACAAGTTACGAAAACGAATAAACCTTATGTTTCACAAGTGTTGCTAAATGCGGGACTACGCTATTATCTATTAGGTTATGAGCAATCAATGGAAGATGGTATAAACTACGCCCGTGCTCAATTAGAATCGAGCAAAGGAATGAGACATTTGCAAAGTTGGAAAACTTCACAAATTCGATAATCGAGGTACAAATCTTGATTATCGAATTTGAAAAATGTCTTTGTGCGTTAATTTGCTATTCGTACAAAAAGTGTATAACATACTTATAAATGTGTCTTAGTCAATTGATGCATCTATAGGGGTGATTGTATGCAAGTTATAAATTCAGAAGGTGAATTTATAAGTGTTAAAGGAATCGATATACACTATCACTATTTTCAACATGCTGATCAGAAACGACCAACACTTGTTTTATTGCATGGTTTTTTAAGTTCATTATTTAGCTTTAGAAAGTTAATCCCATTAATAAAAGAACATTATTCAGTGCTTGCATTAGACTGGCCACCTTTTGGTTTAAGTGGTAAGGTGAAAAATTTCACATATCGTACGGATTATATCGCAGCAGTTATCGTCGAAATGTTTGAATTGTTATCAATCGAAAAATTCGTCCTTGTCGGTCACTCAATGGGTGGACAAGTTGCATTAAAAATTGCTTCAATTAAACAAGAAAAATGTCAGTCCCTTATTTTAATTGCTGGATCTGGTTACATGACAAAATTCCCTAGAAAGATTAAAACTGCAACTTATATTCCATTTTTTCCTTTTATATTAAAGGGGTATCTTCAAAAAAAGGGTGTAAGAGGCAATTTAAATGATGTTGTGTACAACAAAAAAATGATTGATGATGAGATGGTCAAAGGATACGAGGAACCGTTTATGAAACGGGGAATGTTAACAGGGATGACTCGTTTTTTACGGCATCGTGAAGACGATTTGTCATCAAAACAACTTCAAAATATTCATGTTCCAACCCTTCTTATATATGGTGAGCAAGATGAGATCATCCCAGTGAAGATAGGCCAACGTTTAGCGAATGATTTGCCATATTCCACTCTGAAGTTGCTACCGAAAACAGGTCATCTCATACCAGAAGAAAGAGCAGAGGACACATTTAAGTTAATCCACGAGTATTTAGCCTCTATAACGATTGCTTCTCAATAAAAGTTACTTAACATTTAATTCATTTGCTACATATGCATATTTCGTGTTTTGTTCAGGGGGGCTTCTATCCCCCTGTTTTCAATATATGTGTTTTCATTGTCGCGATCAACTTGTATTAAATATTTACATAGTGCTAAAATATTAATTCTTTAAATATGCTTGGATTTCTGAAACCTTTAATGAATGTTATACGTAAGTAACAATATAAAGCGAAATTTTATTATTGAATAAAGTAATTTCTGTTAATAATAGGTAAGTGAGCTTATATAGTAATGATTGCTTAGTCATTTCACCAATAGCACATAGAAGATTATAGTTGTGATAGGTTTATATGAACATATAATAACTTAAAGGAGTGTGAGACGTGTGATTGATAAAATAATAAAAAAGCTCTTGAAATCTGGACGACATTATTCTTCATTCTCGAGTAGCGATTATAGAAAGCGCTCGATGCATAAGCATCATCGCTCTCATTATGATTATGGTCATCACCATTACAAACGTAAGAAGAAAAGTTTTTTTTCTAGTTTCTTTAGTAGTTAATTAAGTTCATGAAGAGAGCTAAACAAATCATTGAACGATTAATTTTTGACCGTCCGATTAAAATCGGAACACGAGTAGCAAATAGATACGAAATTTGCTCTTTTATCGGCCAAGGTAGTTATGGTCTTGTCTATAAAGTAAAAGATCATGAGTTAAACGATATTTGTGTCCTAAAACAAGCAAGAAGAAGTCGTAAGAAAAGTTATTTGCGTTCTCCATTTCACTATGAGCGTATCTCATTACAAAAACTTGTGTTATATTCATACTTTCCAAATGTTAGAGAAGAGATCGTTGAAAATGATCATTACTTTTTAGCGGAAGATATCATTGAAGGCAAGACGTTTGAAGAAATTGTATTTCATGATCACAAAATGTATTCAGTTAATGAGGCATTTACTATTCTACAACAACTGTTAGAAATTGTGGAAGTAATGCATGAAAATCAAATTGTTCACCGTGATTTAAGGCTACCAAACATAATTGTAAATGGTGACATGATAAAGGTAATTGATTTTGGCTTATCACGGTCGTTGGTTAATCAAAAAAAACATGTGCAATTAAACTCTCATCAATGTATAGACGAAAAACCATTAATGAGAGAAATTGCACCTCAAAGTGATTTGTATGCATTAGGACATACAACATTATTTCTATTATACTCAAGCTTTCAACCGCATAATCGTAAAGAGGAATCTTGGGAAGAAGAGCTTACGTTACCGAATGATGCTGTATCAATCATACGTAAATTGTTACAACGTGAAACTCCGTATCGGACAGCTTCTGAAGCAAGAAGAGAAGTAGAAGCGTTTCTTTTTAATTCAATCACACCATGAAATATTGCTTATTTTGTACAAGTAAAGATCATAAGTTAAAATAAGTGCACATTGAGAAGTGTGAACAGCATACAAATCACTTTCAATATGTATAAATTAACGAGGCAGCATAGATACGCTGCCTCGTTGTTTTAATTTAAAATATTAAATAGTTCATGTAAGCTCTTAATTTCATATGTTGGTTTAATTTCTGTTTCATTTTTCTTATTGTGTCTGTTGATCCAAACAGATTTCATGCCTACTGCATTTGCCCCTTTAATATCAGTAAGTAAGTTATCACCAACCATTAATGCATCAGTCGTATCAATGCCAGCTTTAGAAAGGACGTGTTCGAAAATTGTTGGATCTGGTTTCCCTCGGCCAAATGCTCCTGAGATTATAATATGATCAAAATATGGAGCGATTTCAGGTGTAATAGTTAGCTTTTCATTTTGTAGTTCAGGTGAACCGTTTGTAAGTAAGATTAATTGATATGTCCCAGTAAGCTTGTCTAATATATCAAACGTTTCTTCATATACAAATGGGCTCTCTCGGCGTTTTTGAGGGAAAATTTCTGCAAGTTCTTCACCAAATGCTTCATCATTTATTCCCATTTTTTTAAGACCATTTATCCATGCATTTTTCCGATATTGTGGTACTAGTGCACTTAGTTTATTAAAGTTTTCTTCATCATCACCGAAATTTCCCCATAATCCTTCGAATGGATTAATGCCAATCATTTGTGTGAATGCAAATGTTTCATAGGATTGATACAGTTCTCTTGCGGCTTCACGCACTGCGTTTTCAAATTCTTCAGCATTAAGTTGATACTTTTCAGTAGCAAGTTGACACGTTTTCTCGAAGGCTGTTTTTACACTTTTTGCGTCCCAGAGTAACGTATCATCTAAATCAAAAATAAGCGTCTTCATTTGTATTAGCTCCTCTATGTATAGATTGTATATCTGTTAATTATGAAAATAATTGTAACATAGACATGCCGTCTTGCGTTGATGAAATAGTGAATAGAGGTAAGATCGCTTAAAAACAGTCAAGATGTTATAATTTTAACAATATGGTAAAATAAGGTTGTTTTATAGTGAATTTTCCAATTATGATTCCTTTGTTGGGCTGGGAGCTTCATCCTCATCTCGTGTTTGAGATGCTTGCGTACTTCATTGGTTTTCGAGTTTATTTATTCACGAGAAATAAAGACAAGATACCATTTGAACAGTCTATTTGGGTAGTAGTCGGAGCAGAAAGATCATAACGATCACATTCCTACAAAGAAAAAAGAAATTTTATTAGGAATAGGTTACACATTTGTGTTACATTCACTATTATTTTTGTATCCTATGGCTTTCTTTTTTATCGGATTATCTCAGCTTATCTATATGATTCCAGCATTAATATGGGCAGCATATAAAAAACGCACATCACTCTTACAAGGTATGTTAATCGGTATGGGAATTACATTTCTAGTAAACTCAGCATGTTTTGGAATTATATTTGGTGGTTATTAAGTATATAAATAAGATGACAATGATTGCTCATATGTTACGAGATGCATATCTTTAGCGAATCATTTCAGGGCATGTTATAATACGACCATCTTAAATACAGTAATAAAGTATCTTCTGAAAGGTGTGGAGGAAGTGACAGGTAAAAATAATTCTTTGAAAAAGGCAACATTTGCAGGTGGATGCTTCTGGTGTATGGTTAAACCATTTGATCAATATGATGGTATTGAATCGGTTGTATCAGGTTATACAGGTGGACATGTACCAAATCCTACATATAAAGAAGTATGTACTAATACAACAGGACATTATGAAGCGGTTCAGATTACGTATGATCCAACCGTTTTTCCATATGAGAAGATACTTCAAATATTTTGGCAACAAATTGACCCAACCGATGCTGGTGGACAATTTGGGGACCGTGGGGATTCATATAAAACAGCGATTTTTTATCATGATGATGAACAAAAAGAAATAGCAGAACAATCAAAACGAAACCTTGAAGAAAGTGGGAAATTCAAAGCTTCTATCGCAACGGAAATAATACAAGCGAGTGAATTCTATCCAGCTGAAGAATATCATCAAGATTATTATAAGAAGAACGCGACACATTATGAGCTATATCATGTTGGTTCAGGTCGTAAAGGTTTCATCGATAAACATTGGAGTGATCATAAGTGAAAAACAACGAAGAGTTGAAAAATAAGTTATCACCTATGCAATATAAAGTAACACAAGAAAATGGTACAGAACCTCCATTTCAAAATGAATATTATTCACATGAACAAGAAGGGATTTATGTTGATATCGTATCTGGAGAAGCACTTTTTTCGTCTAAAGATAAATATGATGCAGGATGTGGTTGGCCCAGCTTCACACAACCAATTGATAAGTCACAAGTAACGGAACATTTTGATACGAGTTTCGGTATGAGACGTACGGAGGTTCGTAGCAAGGAAGCTGATTCACATTTAGGTCATGTTTTTACAGACGGACCAAAGCCTAGTGGTGGTTTACGTTATTGTATCAATTCGGCTGCTTTACGCTTTATTGCAAAGGACGATCTTGAAAAAGAAGGTTACGGCGAGTATATAACATTATTTAAGTAGAGCCCCGCTTTTGTGGGGCTTTTCTTTATGGATTATTTATCACGTTTCAACTGACGCTAAGACTCCCACTTCAAAACTTAGAAGAATCAACGAATTTTAACTGCGATAGGGCTGTAGTCATATCCTTGTGGTATAAGCGTCGGTAATTACCTGATTGGTTCAACTAACCATCAGTAGGGATGAAGAAAAAACCTACTGATGGAAGCTTCACTTTATTGTTACATTATGCCTTTTCATAATGTTGTAACAATTTTTGGATTTCTTGAACAGAATCTGGATTGACGAGAGCAGATAGATCGCCAGTGTCCTTACCAAGAAAGGCTGCTTTCATAATACGTCGCATAACTTTTGCATTTCGAGTTTTTGGCAAGTCATTTACGAAGTAAATAGATTTTGGTTTTAAAGCTTTGCCCATTTGTTTTCCAATATGCTCAATTAATTCCTTTTGAAGGTTTGTATCTCTATTATTTCTTTCATGTAATACAACAAAGCAAACCGCTGTTTCCCCTTTGATCTCATCAGGTATGCCGATTGTTCCTGCTTCAATAACTGCTGGGTGATCAACAAGTACACTTTCCATCTCAGCAGGTCCGAGTCTTTTTCCAGCAACATTTAATATATCGTCAGAACGTCCAGTAATCTTCCAAAAACCTTGATTGTCTTTTACTACCCAATCTCCGTGGACCCAAATGTCTTTCCAACGATTCCAATATGTCTGTTCATAACGTTCTGATTCGTTCCAGAACCCCTGTGTCATACCTACCCAAGGTTTTGAAATGACGAGTTCACCAACTTCATTTAATACTGGTTTACCTGAATCATCATATACGTGTGCAGCCATACCAGGAATAGGGGAGTTAAAGCTTATCGGTTCGATAGGGCGAACGAGCACGTTTCCTAATATCCCACCGGAAATTTCAGTACCTCCTGAATAATTGAAGATTGGAATTTGTTGTTTACCTACTTTATCAAATAACCATTCCCAAGGTTCGACATTCCAAGGTTCACCCGTTGATGCGATAACTCGTAGTTTCTCTAACTTGTACGGTGCAATCCATTTTTCTCCTTCATGCATAATCGAACGTATTAGGGTAGGTGAAATACCTAAATGTGTAACATTATGTTCATCAGCTATTTTCCAAATGCGGTCAGGATTTGGAAAATCTGGAGTGCCTTCAAACAGTAAAATTGATGCGCCATTAATAAGTCCCCCAAATAATAAGAACGGCCCCATCATCCAACCCATGTCGGTATACCAAAATAGACAATCATTTTTTTGGACATCCATGGCAATTCCAGCATCAAACGCAGCTTTTATAGGAAACCCAGCATGTGTATGTACGGCGCCTTTGGGTCTACCTGTTGTCCCTGATGTGTAGATTAGCATGAGAGGTTCATCTGGATTCATTGCTTCAGTATTATTTAGAGGTTTTTGATCAACTAATGTTTGATAGTCAATGTCTCGTTCTTCATTCCAAGGTATTTCTGTTCCTAAACGGCGAATGACGACCACTTGTTTTAAGGATGGTGTTTGAGAAGCTGCTTTATCAGCTTCTGTCTTCATTAGTACGGTTTTGCCGCGTCGTTTAAAACCATCAGCTGTAATGAGAAAAGAGCACTTTGCAGCATTCATCCTTACAGACAAAGCATCAGTTCCATAACCAGAGAATGCAGGGGCAGAAATAGCTCCAATCTTTGCGATCGCAAGCATAACAACAACTGTTTCAGGCAACATTGGCATATAAATCGTTGCAACTTGTCCTTTATGTAAACCAGCAGACTTTAATCCGTTTGCTACACGCGAAACTTTGTCATTTAATTGTTCAAAAGTATAAGTAATTGAATTACCATCATCACTTTCCCATATAAGTGCATTCTTCGTCTGCATTTCCCCATTTTTTGCCCACTTTTCAACGCATTCATGAGCAGCATTTAATGTAGAGCCTGTAAACCATTTAGGCCACTTGATTCCATCATCAAGTTCTAACACATTTTGGAAAGGGTGGAACCATTCAATTCCTAATTCTTTAACAGCTTCCTCCCAAAAAGCTTCTGTTTGCTGAACTGAATAATCGTAGAATTGTTCATAATCATCAAATCCCAATTTTTCCATCCACTTATACAACCGTGTTTGTGTTGTTAGTTGATTATTTGGCACCCATCTCACTGTAAACTCTCCTTTATTTGAATATTCTAAATAAAAACGCTTACATTCATTGTAACAAGTTTAATCTATAAAATCACCTTTGATCCTAATTAATTTTAATTGTGAGAAGTGCCGTTTCCGTTGTGAGACAAGGTTCATAAAATAATATGATAAGGAGGGAGGTGAAATCGTGATAGAACAAATCTTTCAAGAAGTAAATATTCACCCCCAGTTAGTTATTGTAGTACCTGCATTAATGGTTGTTGGTTATGCATTGAAGGTTACCCCATTTATAAAAGATTGGATGATCATATGGGTTTTGTTGATTTGTGGAGTCATTGCTAGTGGCTTAAGGCTCGGTTTTGATGTTAATGGTATTGCCAATGGGCTGATTGCCGCAGGCGCAGCAATCACAACACATCAATTTTTCAAACAAAGTATACAGAAGAAAAAATAACGAGATCTCTGTTAACCGTCTAGTCATCTTTTTTTATTAATAATAATGAATAAGAACAATGATTATATGGAGTTGGGAGTTATGACATATAGTGAGTGGGTTTAAGAGAGGCGAAGTCAAATTGACAACGCCTGCTCTTGTAAAAATGGGTTTTGCTGTAGATTATGCAGTTGGGTAATAACTACTTCTTTTTGTTGCTTGTTCAGTGATGTTCGGGTGAAGTGTCTTGTGTTCGACTTCCTTAATAGTAGGATGTTGAATTTCAGGTTTGTAATCTTGAGTATGTTTATTTTCCATGAAAACCCCTCCTTACTCATAGTATTTCTTATGAATAAGAGAAATAAAAACGGTAAATATTTCTCGGGAAAGCGCATATCATGACAACATTCTGTATTAATTGTCAAAATTATAATGAAAATTTACAATTATTAATTTTTAAGAGTGAGTTAACAAGCATGCTATAATGTTAATGTTATTTATTAAGAAAATATGAAAAATTTATTAAATTTACATAATCAATAGTAGGTTTATAACACATACACCAAATGTATTGAATGCAAAAGGAGAAGCAGACGATGTTTAAACATTTACACATGAAATTAATTATAATCTTTACAACGCTTATAATCGTAACATTATCATCAGTGTCACTCATCACATCAACACAATTAAAAAAGAATATTAGTAAGGAAGCGATAGGACAAGCTAGTTCAATTGCTGAAAGTATGAGTGAGACGATTAATCTCTATGTAAATGAATTTTCAATAGCTTTATATCGCTATGAAACAGATGAGACCGTTTTGAACTATTTGCGCTCATTGTCCTCAAATGAAGTGAATGAGACAGCAGTACGTAATAGTTTTAAGAAATATCTTGAATTGAATCCTAATATCAGTCTTACATATATTGCAACACCTAATAAAACGTTGTTATTGGAGCCAGATGTGTCAGAACAATTGGAACCTGACTTTGATCCAACAACTCGACCATGGTACATAAATGCTGTAAATGAAGTTGAAAAGGTAACTTGGACAACTCCTTATATCGATGAAGCAACAGGTGATATTACAATTACGGGTTCTAAAGCGATTAGAAGTGGAAATCAAGTAATCGGAGTAATAGCATTTGATTTGAATCTACAGAAAATATCCGATTTGGTGAATCAATCAGATATTGGTTATGAAGGTTATACAGTGTTAATGGATGGACAAGGGGTAGCACTTGTCCATCCTACACTAAAAGGCGAGGACTTGACACAATATCCATTTATAAAAGAGATCTATGAATCCGGACAGAAAAATGGGCAAATTTTTTATGAATTTGAGTCAAAAGATAAAGTCCTTGTCTTTGATACAGTAGATGGAATTGGCTGGATCATTGGAATTGCGTATGATGAAAATAGCTTATATACAACTGCGAACAAAGCTCAATTAACGATCTTTCTAATATCTGCTTTTTCAATCCTGATTGCAATTGTAGTTGTTTATTTTGTATCAAAACTATTTGTAAAACCGATTATCTTATTGAAAGAACAAGTTAACCGTGTGGCTAAAGGAGATCTAACAGCACACGTAGAAGTGACATCTAAGGATGAAATAGGGCAATTAACTGATGATTTCAATAGTATGGTGCAACATATGCGCAAATTAATAAAAACTGTTGAAAGTTCTAGTGAGTATATTCGTCATTCGTCCGAGCAATTTCATTTAGTTTCAGAACAGACAGGAATGTCTGCATTTGAAGTGTCAAAAGCAGTCGAAGCAATTGCTAAAGGAACACAAGAATCAAGTACAGATGTTGATGAAACGAATAATCGAATGATGAATTTGTCTGAACAGATTGAAAACGTCAATAATTTTACAAATAAAATGGATGAACTTTCACAAAATGCCGAAGCTGTCACTCTAGACGGTATTCAACAAATGGACACTCTAAGAAGTAAGTCAAATCAATCAGGTGAAGTAACGGCACAAGTTGAATCTGTCATTCAAAGTTTAGCTAATAAAATTGAAGAAATTGGTCAAGTGATTCAATCGATTACGACTATCTCATCTCAAACGAACTTACTTGCGCTTAATGCCTCAATCGAAGCTGCTCGTGCAGGTGAACATGGAAAAGGTTTTGCAGTAGTGGCAGAAGAAGTTAGGAAGCTTGCAGAGCAGTCTGCCACTGCAACTGAATCAGTACATACAATTATTCATGATATCCAAGAAGAAGCGAAGCAAGTTGTTATTGAAATGGGTAATACGAAATCCGTTTCTAGTGAACAACTTATCGTTGTTGGACAAACAGAGGAAGCATTTAAATCAATTGCAAATATGATTCAAAAGATGATTGATGCTACGAAACATATCACTGAAGAAGTAGAACAAATTAATACGAACAAAGATGAAGTAGTAGGTTCTATTCAGAGTATTTCAGCACTTCTTCAAGAAACAGCAGCTGCATGTGAAGAAGTTAATGCATCAAGTGAAGAACAAGTGAGAGCAGTTCAATCAATTGTGACGTCAGCGGAACACTTAAACAAAGCTAGTAAAGAATTAGATGAACAACTACAAACCTTTAAAGCATAGCAAAACGTATGACTATTATATGAGAAGAGTTAAACCATCCATTATTTGGGTGGTTTTTTTCTTGACATTTGTACATCCTAACTTTGTAGGAGGAGATTAGATGACAAATAAACCAAATCGTCCCCAAAAAACGAATATGGAATTTGGAAATCAAGTTACAGGTAAACACCCAAAAAAAGACTTGAAAATGAATCAACAGAAGAGTCCAGAATCATAAGGAGTGAATAAAGTGACAAACAAAAACGATAATCGTAAGCGACAAAACAAAATGACTCAAGAAAAAGAAAGAATGGAGTTTGCTCAAGAATTTGACATTCAAAATGATCCAACACCAGAACGAAATGAGAAATATGGAAGTGAATCACATAAGAACTAGTCCCCATATGATTTGGGGACTTTTTATTTGTAACGATTTTGGAGTAGGTTGAAGAAATCATAAAAAGCAACATCAACTATATTCTTCTTTAAACAAAACAATTGAGGAATAAAACAACACAATATACAATATATACATGAAAAAATTAACGAACAGCCAAACAAAGATCAATTGTTTTAATTGTAAATACTTTCGAACAACTTGGAATCCTAATTTTCCACGTGCATGTCAAGCTTATGGATTTAAAGGTAAAATGATGCCATCTGATTATGTTTTTCATGCTTCAGGAAAGCGATGTGCAATGTTCGAACTGAAGAAAGGAAGAAAACTATGAACATTTATATTATAACTGGAGGTTCTAGGGGATTAGGAGCAGCGTTTGTAAGTGCCACGTTAAGGGACAGTAATAAAGTTATATCTATTGCCCGTACACGTAATGAGGAATTGGATAAGTTACAGTCAAAAAGAGTAGGGAAATTCATTCAATGTCAATTTGATATATCCAATATCAAGGAACTAGACGCACTAATAGACCAAATACTAGATGATAATGACATAATACAGGCTTCTACGATAACATTAATTAATAATGCAGGAATTTTACATCCTATGAAACCGGCAGAATCTTGTACAGCTGAAGAATTTCAACATATTTTAGCAGTGAACACTCTTGCACCTATGGCGTTAACTGCAGCATTTTTAAGAAAAACAGCAAAGTTTGGTGGAGAAAAGTACATATTGAATATTTCGTCTGGTGCGGGTAATACAAGCTATCATGGGTGGGCCGCTTATAGTACAACGAAGGCAGCTCTCAATCGCTTTACTCAATCGGTTGCCTTTGAAGAAGAAGGCAAAGATAATCCAGCGAAAATTATTTCTCTTGCTCCTGGTGTAGTTGATACAGATATGCAAGAGGAAATACGTAACTCTAATGAGGATAATTTTAAAGGTATTGAAAGGTTTAGAAAATTAAAAAATTATGGTCATTTATCTAATCCGAATGATGTTGCTTATAAAGCATTACAATGGTTAATAGATGAGCAATGTGAAAATGGTGGTATATACGATATACGCAACTTATAAAGTCCTGTGAAACAGGGCTTTTATTATTGGTATAGATAAATAAATGATAATGAGCTCAATTTGTATAAATTAATAGATTTCATGGAATGGATAGAATAAAAGGAGCATATTACTATTGTGACTGTCCTCTTTTTATCAAACTATCAATAGAATTTTGTTTCTTTACTTGCAACAAATTTTGTTGAAGTTTTAAAGATGTCGATGATTGGAGGTTGAGCTTAAAAATTTATTTGTAGAAACTAACAACACATACGTCAACGATTCGTCTGATGATTATGAGTAAATATAGGGGGAGAGAATATGAAAATAATAGTTGCTGGTGGGGATGGATTTTGTGGATGGCCAACTGCGTTGTACTTGTCTAAGCAAGGGCATGATGTAGCAATTATAGATAGTATCATTCGTCGCAAATGGGATGATGAACTACGTTCGAATTCTTTAACTCCAATTGCATCACTCGAAGCTCGTGTAGATAAGTGGGATGAAATTTCTGGAAATAGAATAAAAACTTATATTGGTGATATTAACCATTATGATTTTTTGCAGGAAGTTGTTCGTCAAGAGCAACCAGAAGCATTTGTTCATTTTGCTGAACAACGCTCAGCTCCATATTCAATGATAGATAGAGAGCATGCTGTTTTTACACAAGTAAATAATGTTGTTGGAACTTTAAATGTACTTTACGTCATAAAAGAGCTTGTTCCAGATTGTCACCTTATTAAACTTGGTACAATGGGTGAATATGGAACACCTAATATTGACATCGAAGAAGGCTATATTGAAATTGAGCATAATGGCCGAAAGGATCTATTACCTTATCCGAAACAACCAGGATCTATGTATCACTTGTCAAAAGTTCATGATAGTCATAACATCATGTTCACTTGTAAAGCATGGGGCATTCGAGCTACTGATTTAAATCAAGGGATCGTTTATGGATTACATACAGATGAAACTCAATTAGATGAAATGCTAATTAATCGTTTAGACTATGACAGTGTGTTTGGGACTGCGTTAAATCGCTTTATTATTCAAGCTGCAATTGGGCATGATTTAACGGTTTACGGAAAAGGTGGTCAAACAAGAGGGTTCTTAAATATTAAGGACACGGTACGATGCATTGAAATCGCTGTTGAAAATCCTGCAGATAAAGGCGAATTCCGTGTATTTAATCAATTTACAGAAGAATTTTCAGTATTAGAATTGGCTAAAATGGTTAAAAACGTAGCTAATAAAAAAGGACTGTCTACTAACGTTAGCCATATAGATAATCCACGAGTTGAACTTGAAAATCATTATTACAATGCTATGCATACAAAACTTCGAAATCTAGGCTTGGAGGCACAACTCTTAACAGATGAAGTTATCGGAAGTATATTAGACGTAGCATTAAAATATAAGGATCATGTAATTGTAAACAATGTCTTACCGACAGTAACTTGGAAATAACAGGAGAGATCATATGAAAGTTGCAATTATTACAGAAACCTTTTTACCATCTACTGATGGTATTGTAACTAGACTTTGTGAATCAATTAAATGGTTACGAAAAGAGGGACATGAAGTACTCATCATTGCTCCAGATTTAGGTGTTAATGAATTTGAAGGAGCACAGGTTGAAGGAGTGTCACCACGCTCCTTCTTTCTTTATAAAGACAAACCATTTGCATATCCAAGTCGAAAAGTGAAAGTAAAGCTTGACCAGTTTGCACCAGATATTGTTCATGTCGTTAACCCAGCTTTTTTAGGTCTTTCAGGTATTTATTATGCAAGAAAAAGAAAAGATCCTCTTATCGCCTCTTATCATACGAATGTACCTAAATATGCAGACTATTACAAAGTACCCTTTGTTAAGCCATTATTATGGTGGTATTTTCGCATGTTGCATAATAAAGCAGACCTCAATCTATGTACGTCAAAAACAGTAAAAGATGAATTGAATGAGAAGAAATTTAAAAATGTACACCTTTGGACAAGAGGTGTTGCTGTTGAGCGTTTTGGTCCAGAAAAGCATAGTGTAAACATGCGTAAGTATTTGACGAATCAGCAACAGAACAAGAGGTTACTATTGTATGTTGGTCGATTAGCTGCTGAAAAGGAAATTGAAAAGATTAGATGCGTACTAGATGAACATGAGCAATATGCACTTGCAATAGTAGGAGATGGGCCACATAGAGCTGCACTTGAAGAACATTTTAAAGGAACAAATACGACGTTTACTGGGTTTATGCATGGTGAGGAGTTAGCAAGTGTATATGCCTCTTCAGACGTATTCGTATTTCCCTCAACTACAGAAACGTTAGGATTGGTTATTCTTGAAGCGATGGCATCAGGTTTGCCAATTGTTGCAGCGAAAAGTGGGCCAACAGTCGAACAGATTAAAGATGGAGAAACAGGATTACTATACGATCCAAATGTAGAAAATAGCCTTGTTGAAACGATGATAAAATTAGAAGATGTCAAGCTTCGAACGAGGCTTGCAGAAAATGCTTATCAAATAGGTCAATCATATGGATGGGCTGAACCATCAAGACAATTGCTTTCGATTTATCAAAAAATTTTAGCTTAGCAATCAGTAGTTCTAGACAGAAAATATAGGTGAAGCCATGCACAAGAACAATAGAGAGTGGAATAATAAACTGCAATTTGTTCAATTTGGAATCATTGGTATTTCAAATGCGTTAGTTGACATTGTAACGTTAAATGTATTGTTATGGATGTACACTGGTAAATCCTATTTCGTACTAATAGTTATTAATACGATTAGTTATTGCATGGCGATTTTAAATAGTTATTATTGGAATTCAAAGTTTACGTTCAAACATTTTGCAACGTATTCTGCGAAAGAAAAAGTGGCTTTTACTATTCAAGCTGTCGTGAGTTTGTTCATTAGTAATGGTGTCTTCTTTGTTGCTATTTTAGTTTTTGAGTATACATCGTTTGCCCTCTTCTTTGAAAAGAATCTTGCAAAAGGATTAGCAATGCTTCTCTCGTCATTAGCAAGTTATTTCTTTATGAAAAAGTGGGTATTTGAATTGAGACACGTCAATAAATTATAGAACGTTAAACAAGTTATAATCGGCAAATAATCGATTAATACGAGGGTTAATGAGACCATAAATTTGAGTAGCATAGATTTTTTTTTGTGCTGGCTTTACATTCAAACTGTTAATAAACTGATTAATACGTATATCTACAAAATTCTCTACTTGTTGCTTGTAAAACAACTGTTTCTTTTGAAGTTTATTTGAAACTTCATTAATGATCTCATAAGCTATTTGAATAATTGTATAATCATCTTTTTCAATGAACTCTTGAATAGTCATAGTCTTCCCTCCTCAAGTTAGTAAGAATGCTATTAATTCATAAGTCACTTAATTCTTAGTATGTCTACTATATACCCTTGCTCCTCTAATTGTAAACAACGAGTTAAGTAATGTAACAAATATTACAACAATGTAAATTATATACGGAACATAAAAAGGGAGAGTTCGAGTAATTCATACATAAATAATTACTGTCTATATAAAAGATTGTTATAATGAAGAAAACTATAATGAAGGTTGATGTGTACGATGTGTTTAATTTTATTTGCTTATCAAAAACATCCTCAATATCCGTTAATTGTTGCAGCAAATCGAGATGAATTTTACGAGAGAAGGACGAGACAAGCCCAATATTGGTTAGATGCACCGAACGTATTAGCTGGTAGAGACTTAGAGAAATTAGGAACGTGGATGGGAGTCACGAAAGAAGGCAAGTTTGCTGCTTTAACGAATTATAGAAATCCAAGTGAAGAATCAAAGAGTCGTTCACGTGGTGAAATCGTAGCTGATTTTTTGACAGAGCATAAGCTTATAGATGAATATGTATCAAAATTAGAAAAAAGTAGGGGGCAATATCCAGGATATAATGTACTTTTTGGAACAGCGGAAAGGATGATGTATTATTCAAACGTTGAAAATACATCAAAAGAACTTCCATCAGGTATATATGGCTTGAGCAATCATTTGTTAGATACTCCGTGGCCAAAAGTTAGAAGAGGAAAAGAACAACTTCGTCAAGCTTTACAGAATGGTAATTTGCAGGAGAACTTGTTTAAGATCCTTCATGATCAGTTAATTGCAAAGGATGAGGATCTTCCTAATACTGGAGTTGGTTTAGAGTGGGAGAGGCTTTTATCACCGCTATTCATTCAATCAGAACATTATGGAACGAGAGCATCGACTGTACTGTTAGTTGATGTTAATGGTAATGTTCATTTTACTGAAAGAACATTCTCAAGCAGGGGTTTTGAAGAAGAAAACAAATATACGATCAGATTAAATTAATTCAGTTTTTTTACATAAAGAACAAATAAGAGCCGAGAAACCTTGTGATTAAGGTATTCATCGGCTTATTTGTATACTATTCATCAATTTGAATTGTAGATTTTTTGTATTTTTGTTTTGGTGTTTTTATTGTCAGTATTCCATTTTTGTATGAAGCAGTTGTTTTATCACCTTCAACAGTAAATGGAAGAGGGACAACACGTTCCATTCTTTGGACACGTCTCTCCTTACGATAGTAATTTTTTGTTTCATCTTCTTCTTCCAATAAATCATCATTTAAAACTGATATTTTAATAGCGTCATATAATGGATCGATTGTAATTTGTTCACGATTGATTCCTGGAAGATTCGCTTTAATTACAATATGTGTATCTGTTTCATATAAGTCAACGGGAATTGAAGGTGTGAAAGCAGCTTGATAAAAGAATGAGTCAATTGAATCTATCATCGAACGAACTGGACCTTGGTGAAAGAAATCATCAATTTGTCTCATTATTGGATGTGAAAGATGGTTTTGTTTATTATCGGTTTTTTTTTCAATATCAGACATTTTTAATTTCCTCCCTCACTTATTTTCCTATAAAAATGTATATACTCAATAGATAAAATATGTGAGGTAGAGTGTGATTGTGTATGTACACAAAAAAACGTACAGGAAAAATCCCCTGCACGTAATCATCGTATCCTATAGAAATTGGTTAAACCATTCTTTGAAAGTTTCTGCGTCATTTTCTCCTGAAATTCGATATGCTTCTTTCCCATTTTCGAAATGAATCATTGTTGGAGTACCTTTAATTTCGAAATCGTTCCAACCTTGTTCAAACTCTAAAACGTTATACATTTTTAAGTCAACATTAAGTTCATCTGCAACGGGTTTTAAAATAGGTGTTGTAACTTTACAATGACCACAAGTTGGACTGTAAAAGTATACTGTTACTGCTTCATTATTATTAAGCTTCTCGTCTAATTCATCAGGAAGGATTAAGTTCTCATAATTTGGATCTTTTAACTGTTTAACTGTTTCAGGGTGAAGGTCTGCCTTCCCATATGGGTTACCTTCTGCTTTTTGTGAATTTGCCATATTCGTTAATGATCCAATAATGATAAATAAGCCTACAATAATTGCACCGATGATTGCTATTTTCTTCATTTATTTTGAACTCCTTTCGTTACGCCAAACTGAAAATGTCATGATAATAATAATCGCAAAAGCGATAAGTGCTAACATTGGAATCGTGATAAAACCAAGCCATTGAATATATGTACTATTACAAGGTACGAAAGAGCATGAAGCTCCTTTTTCTTGAAATGCAGGTACCATTTGAATTGCATAATGATAGATAGAAAAGCATATACCGACCACACTTAAGATGAGGCTATAGATGCTAGCACGGTAGTCTTTTCGAATGATTGCTGCTCCGAGAATGAGCGTAATTGGGTACATAAAGATACGTTGATACCAACAAAGCTCACAAGGCGTATATTTCAGTACTTCAGAAAAAAATAGGCTGCCAGTTGTTGCTATTAAAGCAGCTATCCAAGCAATAAGTAATTGATTTTCATTAGTCAACCATTTTTTCATTTTGCTTACCTCTCATATAGGATAGGATACTTTATATATCTTAACGTGACGTGACAAGCATGACAAGTATTTAATATAAATTTCCATATTTCAGTTTAATAACGAATAAAATAGTACTAATGAGCAGTTAAATAGTAACTTTCATCAATTATTTCAAGCATTAATACTTAATAAACAGTTATTTATCATTGAATGGAACACGCTTTGTGTGAAAAATAAACATTAATAATGTGGTTTTTTATGGAGAATGATTCATAAGTGCAAAAAAATTTAAATTAAAATTCTTATATATTCAAGAGTATAGCTCATAAATAACTTGTGTCTTTTCCTATTGTATATTATTCTATTGTTTGCAGTTCGTAAAATCCTGCGTCATCAAAACTAGGAGGTTTATCCAAATGTCAGAATATTATCTACCAAGAAGCGGTCCAATGCCAAGACCGGAAAGCTCACAACAGGCAAAAGAAGTGTTGAAACAGGAATCCTTCCCTGCACCGAATGTTCAAGAAGTGACGTTTGATGCGTTGGAGTTTACAAGTGTTTGTCCCAAAACTTCGCAGCCAGATTTTGGCTCGGTTACCATTTCTTATGTTCCTGATGAGAGTTGTATCGAATCAAAATCACTGAAGTTTTATCTATGGTCATTTCGTGATGAAGGAGCATACTGCGAGTCATTAGCAGCACAAATTGCTGATGATATTGTTTATGCAATTGATCCGAAGCGTGTTGATGTAACTGTTTATCAAACACCACGTGGTGGAATTAAACTTAAAACAAATGCTGTACGTGAGAAATAAGGCAAATGGTGAGCTACACCTTCAATTGTTATTCTTAAGAGTAACAATTGAAGGTGTATTTTTTATGGTATATGTGAAACTATTTTGTTAATGCGTGTTGGTTGAGGAACAATAAATAACAAATATAAAATTAGTTAATTTCATTGTATGTAATGAAACTTTCATCTATATAATACGTAAATACTAGTAGATACATTGACTAAGAGTATTATGTACAAAATTGAAAGGGGAGATATATATGTCATTTTTCAAAAAGGTTTTTGCGAGTGTTGGGGTAGGAGCAGCAGAAGTTGATACACAGCTCGATCAAGATGTTTTAAAACCAGGTAACGAGATAACAGGTAAAGTAGTTATTAAAGGTGGCAGTGTTGAACAAAATATTGATTCCATTTATCTATCGTTAAATACGACATATATTCGTGAAGTAGATGATAACAAGGTTGAAGAAACAGGTGTTATTGGACGCTTTAAATTAACAGAGCCGTTTATGATTTCACCTGATGAAGTTAAGGAGATTCCATTTGCATTTAATTTACCTTTAAGTACACCAGTTTCAATAGGCCAGTCGCACGTATGGGTACAGACAGGTTTGGATATTAAGAATGCTGTTGATCCTAGTGATCGAGATTATATCCACGTTGAACCTCATCCGTTAATGCAAGCTTTCTTTACTGCACTCGATAATCTTGGTTTCAAATTGCATAGTGTTGAAAATGAAGTAGCACCAAAGATGTTAGGCCGCGATTTATCTTTCGTACAAGAGTTTGAGTTTATTCCTTATTCAGGACCGTTTAGAGGGAAATTAGATGAACTAGAAGTGGTTTTCTTACCGATTACTGAGGACGAGTTTGATGTCATGTTAGAAGTTGATAGACGTGCAAATGGATTAGGTGGATTGTTAAGTGAAATGTTAGATGTAGATGAGACAAAATTACGCATCCATTTAACGAGCGAGAATGTTGACCACCTACAAAATGACTTAGAATCACTAATTGCTCGATATAGTTAAGATAACTAAAGTAGTATCACTATTATCGTTTAGTACAAAAATGCAAGTTATATTTTTGCCCGCGTAGCCGACTACATTCAAATGATCATAGAGGATTCCATTATATAAATCGTTAATATGCATATGAAATATATGTATATTTATGATTTGTCAGTTAAGGATATGAACGTACTCTACTTAAAATGAAGGAGGCGTTACCCGTGGGAAGAAAAGAACGAAATCGTTTGCAACAAAAGAAGAATAACCATTTAACCCCTGCTGCAGAAGAGTCATTAGAAAATGCTCATCAAGTTGATAAGCAAGCAGATAAAAGAAAACCGACCCAAAATCATCAATAAATTTAAGAGGTATGTCTTCATTTGTGAAGACATACCTCTATTTTAAATGCTTATTGCTTCTAGTTACTGATTATTATTATTATTTTTTTCAGCTTTACGCTCATTTGCATTAAATTCTTTACTAGCATTTGTTTCAATGAATTCATTACCGAATTCTTCTGCTAATGCTTGTTTTGGAGCAGCTGCTTGTTTTCTTTCACGTTTTTGTTTTGCCATTGTGAATGACCTCCTGTAATTAAGTATTGATGGTACAAATATAATATCTCCATTTGAAATAAAAATATAAAGGAAATTGTTGGGGGTTTGTTGAAAGAAAGTTAATGGTTTAGTAAGAGTGAAATAAAACTTTCATGGAGGTTTATAATGCTTACTGGTTTTAAGGATACGTTAGAAGAAATAATCAATACATTAAGTGAACATGGATTAGTAGCTAATGTAACGGATAGAGAAGGCCGATTTTTCTTGAACATTGAGGAAATGATGTGTGATCCAGGATTTGGTTGTGATAATGTTGTTTTAGATATATTCTTTGATGAGCATGAACGAGTTTTATTTATCGGTTTATTACGCTTTCCAAGTAATAAACGAAAAGAAGGAATAGGAAGTATTATTGTTGAGAAAATAAAAGATTATGCTAGAGAGCATCATTTTTTCATTTACTTAGATGCATGGAATGAATCACAGCCATTTTGGAAAAAACATGAATTTTCTCATGTGTATTTTGACTTCAATTTTTTTGAAATTATGGGATGGTCTCCAGATGGATTAGATGTGAAAGAAGAGTGGGAGACACACAAACGAGATCAAACAGGATTGTGGAAATTTGTTATGGACGAACACCCGCCACGTAAAGTTTAACTAGTAACTGGAGCGAATATGAATGAGTATTATTGAACATCTTGAGACGATTCAAACTAACAAACATCGATATATTGATTTTGGGCAAAAATATGAAGCGATTGAGGAATATCTTTCTTATTATAATTTACCAAAAGAATTTGATTATCAAAGTGGTTATATTACGTCTGAGCATGAACACTTATATTTACAAAGGTTCACTCCACAGTTTTCAAAATATAAAGTATTGCTGATGCATGGGTATCTCGATCATTCTGGTTGTTTAAACAAGTTAATCAAATTTTTGTTAGTTCAAAATATTGAAATATACACTTACGATATAGTCGGTCATGGACTATCTACAGGTGAAAAAGCAGATGTTAAATCCTTTCAGTTATATTCAAAACATATGATGGATGTTTTGGATATTATTGGAGATAAGGTGAATGTTGTGGCACATAGTACGGGTGGTGCGGCTGTCATGAATTTTATTCTTACAAACAAAGGGAATGAAGTTGAGAAGGTTGTCTTGCTCGCTCCGCTTGTCCGTTCTGCGAATTGGTTACCAACACTTATAGGAAAAGGGCTTATATCTCCATATTTTTCTAAAGTAAATCGAACTTTTCAGAGAAATTCATCAGATGAAGTATTTCTAAAGTTTGTTAAAGAAGACCCATTGCAAGCAAGGGCATTACCGTTTTCATGGGTTAATTCTCTACAGAGTTGGCAGAAAAATTTTGAGTCTTACAGTCCAAATAATAGAGAGATTACTGTAATTCAAGGGTTAGAAGACAGAACGGTGGATCATTATTATAACGTGAAAGCCATTCAATCGAAATTTCCGAAATCGAAGATAATATTAATTGAAAATGCTCGACATCAACTATTGAATGAACAATTTGTAATTAGACAAATGGTATTTAAACATATCTTAGATGAATTATATACTTCATAAGATATAACGAATAAAACCCCTAATAAGGGGATTTTGTTCGTTATATCTTTTCGTTCATTTCATAGCCATTACTAATTAGTGCATGAGCTATTTCTTCAATATGCTCTCGATTCCGAGTTTCTAAGGAGAATTGTACATCCGTTAATCCAGGAGTAACCCGTGAGCCTTGACGTTGATGATGAATACTTAAGACATTTGCTTCCAAGTTAGCGATAATACTTAATAACTTATTTAACTCACCTGGTCGGTCAGATACGAGAGTAGAGAACGTGACAAAACGACCAGCTTCTACTAATCCATGTTCGATAATTCTAGAAATTAAGTTAACGTCAACATTACCACCACTTATGATAGCAGCTACTTTTTTATGTTTAAAAGGTAACTTATTATATAATATAGCCGCTAATGCTGATGCACCAGAACCTTCAACAAGTTGTTTGTTTCGTTCGAGTAAGTATAACATCGTCCGTGAAATTTCAAGTTCATTAACGACAACAACATCATCAACATATTTTTGAATAACATTGAATGTTTTTTCACCGGGTTGTTTTACTGCAATACCATCGGCAATCGTATCAGCACCGGTTATTTTCGTAATTTTTTTTGCTTCAAGAGAGGTTTTCATAGATGCAATCGCTTCCGATTGAACTCCAATAATTTGAATATTAGGATTGATTTCTTTAATAGAAGTAGCGATTCCAGAAATAAGCCCGCCCCCACCTACGGGAACGACAATCGCATCTACATCAGGTAATTGCTCGATAATCTCAAGTCCAATCGTACCTTGACCAGCTATTACTTCTTCATCATCAAATGGATGCAAGAAGGTTGAGCCAGTTTCTTGTTGAATTTGGAGTGCTTTTTCTAATGATTCGTCAAAAACTTCACCATGAAGAATAACTTTTGCTCCATATTCTCTCGTTGCTTGTACTTTCGCTAGTGGAGCACGTCTAGGCATGACAATTGTGACTGGAACATTTGCCATTGCACCTGCAAATGCTACTCCTTGAGCATGATTTCCAGCTGACGCTGCAATTACTCCTTTTGCTCGCTCTTGATCGGTTAACGTTCGCATTTTGTAATATGCTCCACGTACTTTAAAGGCACCAGTTTTTTGTAAGTTTTCTAGTTTTAGATAGACTTGTTGATTTGACATGTTGCTAAATGTGTTTGAAAAGTCAAGTGGTGTTTGGTTAATAATTCCTTTAAGTTCGAATTGTGCTTTCTTTATTTCTTTTAAATTAAGCAAAAAGATACACCTCATTAGATAAAATAGAACACAGGTATGGATACCCTAACTATAACATACAAGCATTAACGATAAGTGCTGTAGATTAATATGTATTTTTAAAAAAAGCCTGCTAGTGCAGGCTTGAAGTAGAGAATGTAGTGCTTATTTTAGTTAAATTTGTAAACGGTAGTGAAGATTCTCAATTTATAGCTGTACATAATAAATGACAACATAAGAATGCAAAGCACTACTGCTAGAATTTCAATTCTTAGTTAACACTAATACTTAATTTAGGATGAATAATTTCAAATAATGTTTCTCGTTCTTCATCAGTAAGTGGAACCATAGGTAAACGAACTCCACCAACATCTAAACCTGACATTTGAAGTGCTGCCTTAACAGGTGATGGGCTAGGTGCCATAAACATTGCTTTCATCAATGGAACTAACTCTTGGTGAAGTTGAGCTGCTTGTTTCGTTTCACCGTTATAGAAATGTGTTATCATTTGTTGCATTTCATTTCCAAGAATATGCGATGCAACAGATACGATACCAGTCCCACCGATGGATAGAACAGGAAGTGTTAAGCCATCGTCACCACTATATAATGAGAATGAATCAGGTGTTTCATGAATGATACGTGTCATCTTTTCTAGGTCACCACTTGCTTCTTTTATTGATACAATATTATCAATTTGAGATAATCTTATAATGGTTTCAACGGTCATACCAGCTGCACTTCGTCCAGGGATATTGTATAACATGACAGGAAGAGTGGTTGCTTTAGCAACAGTACTAAAATGTTGGTACATACCTTCTTGATTAGGTTTATTATAATATGGTGTAACAAGCATGATACCATCGACACCACATTTTTCAGCATCTTGTGTTAGTTGAATGGAAGCACGTGTATTGTTTGAGCCCGTTCCTGCGATTACTGGAACTCGTCCTGCAACAGTTTCCACCGTGAATGTAAATAATTCAAGTTTTTCTTCATTTGTTAACGTAGGGGACTCACCGGTAGTTCCTGCGATAACAAGCCCATCTGAGCCATTATCGATTAAATGATTAATTAAGTTCTTTGTTTGTTGGAAATCAATATCACCGTTTGTTTTCATTGGTGTTACCATCGCTGTTAGTACTGTTCCAAAATTCATATCGATCATCCTCTATTCATATTTTTAATTTCGTTATACTTTGCTAGTGCGGATTAATGCTGAAAGATCTTCAACATAATGCAACGAACGATGAATCAAAATTCATTCAGATGTTATTATTAAATAATCTTTGGGGATTTTTAGTGTTACTTAAATCATACGCATTAAGGCATACAAAAAAGCAACAACGAGGGCCGCTGTTGCAATGAATATATCGATCCAATGCACGTGAGATAGCCCTCCATATAGTATCAACTATATGACAGTTTTGCACTTATTTAATACAAAACCAGTATGATAGATTATGAGTGTTATCATACTTCGGCAAATTCCCCTTTTCAATATCGTCGTTGGAGCTCATACTCCTCAAATATTGTACTGATGGTCTTTGCACCTCTATTCTCACTTCATTAAAATGAAGTAAAGTAGATAATGTAGTTGTTGTTTTGTAATATAGCAGAGAATAATCGTTATTTCAAGTGCATAAATGAAAAGTTTAATGGCGGTTTTTGGTAGTAAGCGCTTTCTTAATTAGTGTAATTATATTATTCTAGAAAAGGAGAGTTCAAACTTCATATGAAAGTGGGAGAAAGTAATGAACAAGAAAACAGACTATATGGAAACTGCAATTATTCATAGCGGCTATGATTCAAGCAAATTTCAAGGCAGTTTGAATATACCACTTTATCAAACATCAACATTTGCGTTTGATTCAGCTGAACAAGGTGCTAAACGATTTGCAGGAGAAGAAGAAGGCTACATCTATTCTCGGTTAGGTAATCCAACAGTAACTGTATTAGAAGAGAGAATTGCAAGGTTAGAAGGTGCAGAAAAAGGACTCGCATTTGCATCTGGTATGGGAGCTGTATCTGCTGTCTTATTTGCCTTGACAAAGACAGGAGATCACATTTTATGTTCTCAAGGGGTCTACGGATGTACGTTTGGTTTACTTGAATTGATGAAAGAGAAGTATAATGTTGATCATGACTATTGTGCATTGGCTACAAAGCAAGAAATTGAGCAATCAATACGTCCTGAAACGGCATGTATATATATAGAAACACCAATTAACCCAACGATGGCAATTATTGATTTAGAAACGGTTGTTGAAGTTGCACGCAAATATGATATTCCAGTCGTTGTTGACAATACGTTCTGTTCACCATACTTACAACGTCCACTTGAACTTGGGTGTGATATTGTTCTACACAGTGCAACGAAATATTTATGTGGACATGGTGATGTAGTAGCAGGTTTGGTAGTAGGTAAAGCATCATTTATTGATGAAGTTAGGATGACAACTCAAAAAGATATCGGAGCGATTATTGGTCCATTTGATGCATGGTTGCTTTTAAGAGGCATGAAAACATTACCTTTAAGGATGGACAGACATTGTGAAAGTGCGCAGCAAATTGTTGAAAAGTTGAAACAACATCCTAAAGTTAAATCGGTTTATTACCCTGGGGATCATGAACATCCACAACATGAAATAGCAAAGAAACAAATGAAACAGTTTAGTGGACTTATCTCATTTGAGATTGAAGGTTCCGTAGAAACATGTCAACAATTTATGAATTCACTAGATATGATTCAAATTGCTGTTAGCCTTGGTGATGCGGAGACGTTAATTCAACATCCTGCAACGATGACACATTCAGTTGTACCTGAAGAAAATAGAAAGAAAATGGGTATATCAAATCAACTTATTCGATTGTCTGTTGGTTTAGAAAATGTAAATGACATTTGGGCCGATTTAGAAGGCGCATTCTCAAAACTATAATCATTAGTAATTCGAAATTGCAAAATATGAATAAGAAACATAACTATGAAAATTCCACTACAAATTTTTCTTTATCGATCATTTGTAGTGGAATTTTGCTGTTAGATGAAACATTTGGTACACTAGAACCGATAAATGGACTACATTTGAGAGAAGTGGGTGAAAGGTTTGCATGCAATCATTGTTAGTGGTGGAAGATTAGGAGACTGGGCCTTATCATTCATTCATGAAGGAACTTACCTCATCGGTGTTGATGCTGGTGCGAGCTTTTTAGTTAAGCATGGGAAGCAAATGGATGCTGCTTTAGGAGACTTTGATTCTGTTACAACTGAAGAAATAGATGTGATCAAACAAAATTCAAATAAATTCCAAATTTGTGATCCCATTGACAAAGATTTAACAGACACTGAGTTGGGACTTAGGTTTGCTATTGAACAAGGGGCAGACATTATAACAATTATTGGTGGGATAGGTACACGTTTTGACCATTCTTTAGCTAATGTACATTTATTAAAAATGACGTTAGAAGAAGGGATTACGTGTAAGATTGTTGATTTATATAATCAAATCCAGTTAGCAAATGACAAGTTAAATATTACAAATGATGGGTACGAACATGTATCTCTGTTACCATTGTCTTCAAAGGTTACAGGCGTTACATTAAATGGCTTTAAATATCCATTACAAAATGCTACTTTATCAATAGGCATGTCACTTGGTATTAGTAATATTTTAATAAATGACATTGGTTCAATTGAAATTGATGAAGGTGAACTACTAATCATACAAAGTCGAGATTAAGAAAAAGGATAGAGCTGTTTATGCTCTATCCTTTATTATATAGATCTTGTTGATGTTGATCTTCTTTATGGATATGGTAACCATAATCATTTTGAATTGAACGTGCTAACATCGCTCCAAATGTTACGAGTAAACCAATTATAGAAATAAATAAGCTTACATTATTGTCATTAATATATATCAAACTTAATCCAGCGATAAATAGACCGAATGATATAATGAATGGGATGAATGAGCTATTTGGCATATGAATATCACCGACTGGTTCAGCGGGAGATATTTTTCCTTTGTTATTATATTTTGCATCCCACCAAGGATCCATCGTTTTAACTAACGGTAGTTGTTTGAAATTATATTCCGGTGGTGGGGATGAGATAGCCCATTCAAGAGAACGTCCATCCCAAGGATCTTCTTTTGTTTTTTCGTCTTTAACTGATGTTATTATAATGTTAATAACGAGTAATACGGCACCTATTCCCATAATAAATGACCCAATTGAACTGATGAAATTACCTAAATCAAGCCCTTGATTTGGCAAAAAGGTGAATATACGCCTTGGCATACCCCATAATCCAAGGAAGTGCTGAATAAAGAATGTCATATGAAACCCGATAAAAAATGTCCAAAATGTCCATTTGCCTAACGTTTCATTTAACATTTTGCCAAACATCTTCGGCCACCAGTAATGAAGACCTCCAAAGATAGGGAAAACGACGCCACCTAAAATGACATAATGAAAGTGTGCCACAATGAAATACGTATCGTGATATTGATAGTCAGCTGGTGCTGATGATGTCATGACTCCTGTTACGCCACCCATTACAAATGAGACAAGGAACCAAACTGCCCATAACATCGGTACTTCAAATCGTAATTGGCCACCCCACATCGTAAACAACCAGTTAAATACTTTAATTCCTGTTGGTATGGCAACTAACATTGTTGCTAAAGCAAAGATCGAATTTGGAACGGCACCCATACCGGTTGTGAACATATGATGTGCCCATACCATAAAACCAACAAACCCAATTAATACGGTTGCAAACACCATCGCTGAATATCCAAATAATCGCTTTCTTGAGAATGTAGGAATAATCTCTGAGATAATTCCAAATGCGGGTAAGACAAGTAAATAAACTTCTGGATGTCCAAATACCCAAAAGATATGTTCCCAAATAATCGAGTTTCCACCAAGTTCAGCTGAAAAGAAGTTTCCACCGAAAAGTCTGTCAAATAATAATAAAAATAGTGCGACAGTAAGAGGTGGGAATGCAAACAAAATTAGCGCTGAAGATACGAATGAGCTCCACACAAATAATGGCATTCGCATATAAGTCATTCCAGGTGCACGCATATTAATGACTGTAGTTAAGATATTTATAGCTGAAATAAGTGTACCGAGACCAGAGATTTGTAATCCAACTATATAAAACTCTGTACCATGTGTAGAGTCCTCTAGAGCAAGTGTTGAATACGAAGTCCAACCAGCATTTGGAGCACCTCCTAGAAACCAGCTAAGGTTAAGTAAGATCCCCCCAAATAAAAATAGCCAAAAACCTAAAGAGTTTAAGAAAGGAAAGGCTACATCCCTAGCACCAATTTGGAGTGGGATAATCGCATTCATAAACGCGAATAAAATCGGTGTAGCTGCTAGAAATAACATTGTCGTACCGTGCATTGTAAGAAGTTGATTATAAAAACCTGCACTAACAAATGTGTTTGACGGATACATTAATTGAATCCGCATAAGAATTGCTTCAAGACCTGCGAGCACGAAAAAGAAAAGCCCAGCAAACAAATAGAGATGGGCAATCTTCTTATGGTCAACAGTAGTTAAGTAATCCCAAAAAATTGATTTTTTCTTCACTTGTGTTGTCACATCCATACAACCTCCATCAGTTTGAAAGTAATGATTCATGAAACAGTTACTCTACAAAGTTAACTCTCGGGAATGAAACGACTTTCTAGAGATAAGCTACGATTCACTACATGAATGATTATTACTAGTGTTACTTTTTACATCAAATGATAAAAATATACATTTTTATCATTTAGAGGTTATATGAAGAAGACATAACATTTTGTATGAGTATTTTTCGCAAATGATCAATAAAGAAATTGTTATTATGCTGCTCTTTTTATTAGAGTGTACACAAATGACGAATTACTTTATTTTGGATCTTTTACCCCCATTAAACCTGATACATTAACAGGATCGATAACATTTTCTTGTTTGAAACGTTTGTAAAAAATAACTCCTGCGATTACGATGATGAGTAGCTTTTGCACAAATAGTATTGCAGCTGCACCAATGATTACATCATCATTTTGTGAATAATAGGTTGGGAAAGGGAAGTCTTGAAATTGTTTGTACGGCTCGTCCCATAAAAAGAAAGGATAAGTAATTCCAAATAGGATACAGCCATTAATGAGAAGGTTTGCTAAACGATATAAATCAGATAAGTAGTTCAATTCTTTAAGAGGAGTTATGATTGACCACCACATAAATAACGAAAAACAGAATAAAGTGACATGACTTAATTCATCTAGTAACCAACCTTCATTAATGAAATGAAAAAGGTTTGGATTTAAATAAAGAAAAAAAAGTACATAAAATATAATTGTTGATAAAATGGGCTTTGTTAATATATAGAGTGTTTGGCGGATCCGATAATTCCATATTATTGGGCGCAACATCTCAGCGGGTATACCAGCTAACAGGCATGGAGGAACAACAAAATAAACGATTGAAGCTTTTACCATTTTTACACTGAAAATATGTTCACTTAAAATGTGCAGTGGTGTTGCACTTGCAAAATAGTAAAGGCATAATCCAGTGATGAAAAGTTGCTTTTTTAGTGACGCATTTTTTGTATGAGGGTTTCTTTTGAAATAATTTAAATAGAAGTATCCAACTAGTATGATTAGTAATGCATGATGAACTCCAATTATTTCAAACCAATGATGGTGTCTAAATAATTCTAAGAAAAGGTTCAAGAGCTTACTCCTCTCAGATTAATTTTCAACAGTTCTGTGATGAACTTATAGTACCCCTTTTTATTTGAAATATTTACTTAATAACGAAATAATCACCTTTAGATGGTCATGTTAGGTAAGCATTAAGAATAAATGAATCTACTTGTATTGAAAATGATTGAAAAATCATTACTCAGTAAAGTAATGATGATGATTTAAAAACTGATCAAGATGAACATATATCCTTTGAATCTAGCACTAAAAATGATCTTAAATTAAGCTCTAAACATTTTCTTATATAGATTCACTAATAACGTTCGATTTTTAAATAACTCAAAAATAGTGAAAACCTTGAATTTTCAATGGTTCTATGTTTCTATATGTATGAATCATTTAAGTTAATCACTGAATTTTTTTCGATATAAAGTAAAAATTTCATAAAAAAGCAATTATATCGGAAAAAAAAGTAAGTATTATGGAGTTATATTATATTAAATTATAAAATTGCAGTGAGGCAATGATATGATTCTTGTTTGATTAATGAAGCGAAGGGTATATTAAGGAAAATAGAAACCGCTATCATTACAAAGTTTAGATGTAATGGTAATTCGTTTAAGTCGAACAAAGTGGGCTTTTATTCGGCAAACACAAACTGGGGGTTGTAACACGCATGAGTAAACAAAGTGTAAGTAATGAGAGATGGAAGGAATTTCATGGCCCTAACTTAGGTTATATGCTTGATTTGTATGAGCAATTCGAACAAGATCCACAATCAGTGGATCCTTCTATACGTGAATGGTTTGAACAAGCAGGAACACCGAATAATGATGTAACAAGTGCTACTAATAAAGGTGGCGGATTCGATGCATCTAGTTTGAAGAAAGCTGCTTCAGCAGTTTATTTGGCAGAAGATATTCGTACATATGGTCATCTTCAAGCAGATATATATCCATTCGATATGAATCTTGAAAGAAATACACCTTATAGCCAATTAGATAAGTATGGTCTTACAGAAGCTGACTTAAAAGCAATTCCAGCTGAAATTGTTTGGGAAAAAGCACCTTCAACAGTTCGAAATGCATTTGAAGCAATCGAAAAGATGAAAGAGATCTTTACGGGCTCAATTGCTTTTGAATTTTCACATGTTTATGACAAGAATGAACGAGAATGGTTGTACGGAATGGTTGAAACTGGAGAAGTTTATCAAACATGGAACGATAAAGAGCGCACTGAAGTGTTCAAACGTTTAATTGAAGTAGAAGGTTTTGAAAGATTTCTTCATAAAACATTCGTTGGACAAAAACGTTTTTCAATCGAAGGACTTGATATGCTCGTCCCAATGTTAGATGAGTTGATCCAACAAGGTTGTGAAGACGGTATTGAAGATATCTTTATCGGAATGGCGCATCGTGGACGTTTAAATGTATTAGCACATGTATTAGGAAAGCCTTATGAGCTAATTTTAGCTGAATTCCATAAAGCTCCTAATAAAGATCTCGTTCCGTCTGAAGGTTCTAAAGGAATTAACTATGGTTGGACAGGTGATGTGAAATACCACCTTGGTGCAAATCGTAATGTCAGTGGTGAGCAGGAAAAAAGTGTGCACGTAAAACTTGCTCCTAACCCAAGTCACTTGGAGTTTGTAAATCCCGTTGTAGAAGGGTATACAAGAGCTGCACAAGAAAATCGTGAAGATAGTGGTAGACCAACGCAGGATAGTAATCGTGCATTTTCGATTTTAATTCATGGTGATGCAGCTTTTCCAGGTGAAGGTGTTGTAACGGAAACCTTGAATATGAGTCGTTTGAGTGGTTATGAAACAGGTGGATCGATCCACATTATTGCAAATAACTTAGTTGGTTTTACGACTGATCGATTTGATTCCCGATCAACGAAATATGCAAGTGATGTTGCAAAAGGTTATGAGATTCCAATTATACGTGTGAATGCAGATGATGCTGAGAACTGTATTTCAGCGATTAACTTAGCGTTCGCATATAGGAAAAAATTCAAAAAAGATATTTTAATTGATCTCGTTGGTTATCGACGATTTGGTCACAATGAAATGGATGACCCGATGGGTACTCAACCATTAATGTATAAAAAAATAAATAATCATCCTACTGTTACGGACATTTATGGAAAGAAATTAGTGTCACAAGGTGTAATGGATGAAAACGAAATAAAAAATCAACAAGTTGCGTTTGAATCAAAATTAAGTGAGATTTTTGAAGAGGTAAAGAAAAATAAAAAGACGGATGAAGTTGTAGAGAAGGAACTTCCAAGACCTGTAGCAGAAGGAATTCCAGAAATTGATACGTCTGTTCCAATGGAAACACTTAAAGAAATTAATGCAGAATTATTAAATTGGCCAAAAGATATCAACGTTTATCCTAAGCTCGCTAAAATCCTTAAGCGAAGAGGAAGTGCACTTGATGAAGGAAAGGCGGTTGACTGGGGATTAGCTGAAACGCTTGCATTCGCATCAATTTTGGCAAATGGAACACCAATTCGTTTAACAGGTCAAGATAGTGAACGTGGTACGTTTGCACATCGTCATGTTGTTTTACATGACGTAGAGACGAACGAAACTTTCTCACCAATGCATACGCTACCACAAGCAAAAGCATCATTTACTGTACACAATAGCCCATTAACAGAAACAGCTGTTTTAGGATTTGAGTACGGTTATAGTGTAGAAACGAAAAAAACGTTAGTTCTATGGGAAGCACAATATGGTGATTTCGTTAATGTAGCTCAAGTAATCATCGATCAGTTCATATCTGCAGGTCGTGCGAAATGGGGACAAATATCATCACTTGTTATGATGTTACCACATGGTTATGAAGGACAAGGACCAGAGCATTCAAGTGGAAGATTAGAACGATTCTTGACACTTGCGGCAGAAAATAACTGGACAGTAGCTAATTTAACGAGTGCTGCACAATATTTCCATATTTTACGTCGCCAAGCTGCGATTACTTCAAAAGATGAAGCGCGTCCATTAATCTTAATGGCACCAAAAAGTCTAATCCGAAATTCTCGTGTCGCTTCGACTGGTGAAGAGCTAAGTGAAGGAAGATTTAATCTAGTTGTGAATGAGCCTCAGACAGGAAAAGTAGCGGACAAAGTAACTCGATTAGCACTTTGCTCAGGGAAAGTAGCGATTGACCTTACGACGGAACTTGAAAAACTAGATGATAAAGATCTTGAATGGCTTCATATCGCTCGAGTTGAACAGCTTTATCCATTCCCAGAGAAGCAATTGAAAGAAATTACGAATAAATATCCGAACTTAGAAGAAATTGTTTGGGTACAAGAAGAACCGAAAAATATGGGAAGCTGGCATTATATGTATCCTCGTATCCATGAGTTAGCTGAAGATAAAATGAAAGTAAAATATATTGGTAGACCAGATCGTTCAAGTCCAGCAACAGGTGAACCGGACGTTCATAAAAAAGAACAGCAACGAATTATCGATGCAGTATTAACGAGAGCCTAAGGAGGAACCGACAGTGAGAGAAGTAAAAGTCCCAGAACTAGCAGAATCCGTAACAGAAGGAACAGTTGCCGAATGGTTGAAAGGTGTAGGTGATACAGTTCAAAAAGGTGATCCTATTGTTGAGTTAGAGACGGATAAGATTAACTTGGAAGTAAATAGTGAATATGATGGTGTGATCACAGAACTATTAAGAGAACCAGGTGAAACGGTTGAAGTTGGTGATATTATAGCAAAGATTTCTGAAAATGGTGCTGCTGTAATTGAACCAAAAAATGATGTACAAGAAGAAGTAACTGTTGAAAATAACGAACCAGTAGTTGATGAAAAACAACAGGAAGCTGTTATTAAGCTTGATGAGAAAAAAGAAACAACAGTGGCAAATCAACCAATTGCTTCTCCTGCAGCTCGTAAGCGCGCACGTGAACTTGGTATTGATCTAAACACGATTAATGGTAGTGATCCACTTGGTCGTATTCGAAGAGAAGATATTGAACAAGCTGCGATGAATAAAGTTACTTCAAAAATCGAAGAGCCAAAGCAAGTAAAACAACCGACTGCTCCTGCTAAAGATGACGGCAAGCCAGTTGAACGAGTTAAGATGTCACGTCGTCGCCAAACAATTGCAAAACGACTTGTTGAAGCACAACATACAGCTGCAATGCTTACAACGTTTAATGAAATTGACATGTCTGCTGTTATGGAGCTACGTAAACGTCGTAAAGATTCATTTCAAGATAAGCATGGTGTGAAACTTGGATTTATGTCTTTCTTTACTAAAGCAGTAGTTGGTGCATTGAAACAATTCCCACTTCTAAATGCGGAAATTGATGGAGATGAGCTTGTTAAGAAATTATATTATGACATTGGTATTGCTGTATCAGCAAAAGAAGGTCTAGTAGTTCCTGTTGTAAGAGATGCTGATCGCCTTAGCTTTGCTGAAATTGAAGCTGAAATTGGTGAACTTGGAAAGAAAGCAAGAGATAATAAACTTACATTGAATGAGCTACAAGGTGGTTCATTTACGATTACAAACGGTGGAGTTTTTGGTTCATTGTATTCTACGCCGATTTTAAATACTCCACAAGTTGGTATTTTAGGAATGCATACGATCCAAAAAAGACCAGTAGTAGTAGATCAGAAAACAGAACAAGTTGAAGTTCGACCGATGATGTACATCGCACTTTCTTATGACCATCGAATTGTTGATGGCGCTGAAGCAGTACAATTCTTAGTTGCAATTAAAGAAATGATTGAAGATCCAGAAAATCTTCTTCTAGAAGGTTAATATAGCAATCCCTCAGCTTACAAAGGGCTGAGGGATTTTTTTGCTAACTGAGAGTCAATTTATTATAGATGCTCTCTTCAAAAGTTTAAGAAGCAATAATGAAGTTTAGGGAGTCTTTGCGTCAGGAGATACGTGATAAATGAAGTCATTAATTATAGAATAAGTAATTCAGTATTTAATTGCATCAACAAAATTATTAGTGACAAGTAAGGTTAAGCTTGGCTGTTGAAAAGTTTGGAACTTTAAATCGTATAGAAATAATAATAGTTTGTTTCTCGTTCAAATCCAATTCTTTTATAGAGCTTTTGCGCACCAAAGTTATCATCCTCTGTTTCAAGCAATATGCCCTTTGCATTAGTTTCTTTTGCAAAAGAAATAACGCTCCTTAGTAACTTCTCGCCAATACCTTGTCCTCTATAGCTTTCTTTTACGAATAAATCATTCAGCACCCATGTTCTTCTCATTTTGATTGACGAAAAAGAAGGATAGAGCTGTGCAATACCTACTGCAATATCTTCATCAAACGCTACGTAAATGACTGATTGTTCATTAACGATTCTCTCTTTTAAATAATTACTTGCTCCAGCTTGATCAGAAGGTTGTCGAAAATATACTCGATATAAATCAAATAGTTCCGTAGCAGCTTTTAAATCATTGATTGTTGCTTTAGTAATATGCATTATTAAAGACCTCCTAAATTATAATAATGGAATATTAGCACAATTATGTAGATTAAGAAATATATTATTCAATCATTCAATGAGATTTTATTGTTAATAATAATTAAAGGACGTTAATTTTTGGATTATTAGCAGTTTAGATAAAACATTAACAGAAAATAATTGACATTCTCGCCCAAAATGAATATGATAATATCAAAAGTTGCACTAGGTCAAACTTGTTAGATTAAGCAAGAAAACTTAGTGTTGTCTAATAAGTGCTCATTTAAAATACTATTTAACTACTAAATTGAAGTAATTGTAAATGGAATGGTGTTTGATAACAGTTAATGGTCAATTAGTAAAAGGGGAGAGTTTCGCAAAAATAAGATTTTTTTTATGGTAATGTTGCACTTAGGAAAAATAATTAAATAAGGGAAAATGGAGGTTCAAAAATGAAAAGAATGATAATGAGTCTAAGTTTAATTTTTTCTATGTTCATACTTGGTGCATGTAGTCAAAGTGAAGTTGTTAATCAATCTGATGAAGGTAAACTAATGATTACAACAACTACAGCTCAAGTAGGAGATCTTGTTAAAAACGTTGGTGGAGATTACGTAGAGGTTACAAGCCTAATGGGACCTGGAACAGATCCACATTTATATCAAGCTACTCAAAATGATATTAAGAAATTAAATCAAGCAGAAATTATTTTTTATAATGGATTACACCTTGAAGGTAAAATGAATGAAATATTTGAGAAGATGGAATCACAAAAACCAACATACGCTGTTGCACATGCGATACCAGAAGATAAGTTGATTAAACAAGGTAAGGACGCATTCGATCCTCACATATGGTTTGATATTAATCTATGGAAATATGCTGTTGATGAGGTAGCAAACGGTTTAGGAGAATATGACAAAGCACATAAAGAAGAATATTTGGCAAATGCAGAGAAATATAAAGCAGAATTGGATGCATTAGAGGCATTTGCAAATGAGAGACTTTCAGAAATTCCAGAAAAAAGTCGTGTACTTGTAACTGCTCATGATGCTTTTAGCTATTTCGGTAATGCGTTTGAAATGGAAGTAGAAGGTTTACAAGGCTTAAGTACGGATTCAGAATTCGGTTTGAAAGATGTGCAAAATATTGTAGATGTACTTGTTGAAAGGGAAATTAAAGCCGTCTTTATTGAAAGTTCAATTTCAGAAAATTCTATTCAAGCAGTAGTCGAAGGTGCTAGAGAACGTGGTCATGATGTTGTAATTGGTGGAGAGTTATATTCAGATGCGATGGGTGAAGAAGGTACAGAGGAAGGTACGTATGTTGGAATGTATAAGCACAACATTAATACGATAACAACAAACTTAAAGTGATAGGGGAAAAAATATGGATGCACTTAAAGTAGAAAATATGACGGTTGCTTATCAAAAAAAACCTGTGTTATCAGAAGTAAGCTTTACAGTTCCTGAAGGGAAATTAATCGGAATCGTCGGCCCTAATGGTGCTGGAAAATCAACTCTTATTAAGGCAATTCTAGGATTAATTCCTCGTGCAAGTGGAACCGTCGATATTTATGGAAAGCCATATAAAAAACAACGTAAGTTGATTGGGTATGTTCCACAACGTGGCGATGTAGATTGGGATTTTCCAACAAATGCACTTGATGTAGTGTTAATGGGAAGGTATGGACACATTGGATGGGTCAAACGACCATCTAAAAAAGATGTTGATTTTGCAAAAGAATGTCTTGATAAAGTGGGAATGAGTGCATATGCAAATCGACAAATCAGTCAACTTTCAGGAGGTCAACAACAACGAGTGTTTTTGGCTCGTGCACTTGCACAAGACGCTACAATCTATTTTATGGATGAACCATTTGTAGGGGTAGATGCAGCGACAGAGAAAGCAATTATTACACTATTGAATGAGTTGAAAGAACAAGGAAAGACAGTACTTGTTGTTCACCATGACTTACAAACTGTTCCCGAATACTTTGATTGGACGATGCTTCTAAATATGCGCCTTATTGAAATAGGACCTACTAATGAGGTATTTACAATTGATCATTTACAAAAGACGTATGGAGGAAGATTGACGTTTTTGGAACAGAGGAACGCAATCATAACAAATTAGGAGGGAGCAGCTTGATTTCATCGGTTATTGCAATGTTAGCAGATGCGAACACACAATGGGTTCTAACAGGCACATTATTGTTAGGGATTACTAGTGGCGTACTAGGAAGTTTTGCGTTACTTCGCAAGCAAAGCCTACTAGGTGATGCTATGGCACATGCAGCATTACCTGGTGTGTGTATTGCGTTTATGTTATATGGGGAGAAGTCAATGCCTCTTTTTCTACTAGGGGCAGTGATTTTTGGCTTACTCGCAACTTATTTCATTCAAGTAATATCGAAAAATTCTAGAATTAAAGAAGATACAGCGATCGGTCTTGTTCTAACTGTTTTCTTCGGGTTTGGTATCGTTTTATTAACGAGAATAACGCAAAGTTCGACTGGTAATAAAAGTGGTCTTGATGATTTTATATTCGGTCAGGCAGCATCGCTAGTCGGAAGTGATGTGAAATTTATTACAGTATCAGCAGTTGTACTGTTGTTGATTACTGCTCTGTTCTTCAAGGAGTTTAAACTATTGACGTTTGATGTGAACTTTGCGAAAGGCCTTGGATTACCAGTAAAAGGTCTTAATGCTTTATTAATGGTATTAATTGTAGGTGCAGTTGTAATTGGTATTCAAGCAGTAGGTGTTGTATTAATGTCAGCCATGTTGATTACACCAGCAATTGCAGCACGTTATTGGACTGAGAAGTTAAGTGTGATGATCGTTTTATCAGGAGCAATAGGTGGTATTTCAGGTATACTCGGAACAATAATCAGTACGATGTCTGAGGGACTTGCAACAGGTCCAATTATAGTCATCGCTGCTACAATCTTGTTTATTATCTCATTGTTATTTGCACCGCGAAGAGGATTAACGATGAAGGTTATTCGTCACTTCAAACTTCAATCACAAATCGCAAAAGAAAATGTACTTATTTCACTTTACGAATTATGTGAAGAGAATAGACAAAATGAAATTTCTACATTTTCTTTTGAGCAAGTAAATCAGCGTCGACCAATTTCTAAAACATACTTCACATCAATATTAAAAAGGCTTGAAGGTAAAGGTTTTGTGAATCTTAATGAAGCTAATCATCTCATGCTTACAGATGATGGTGTGATGGTTGCGCATGAATTAACGTTACAATATCGTATGCATGAAGTATTTCTTATGCATGAACGCGAATTTAATGTAATGAATGATGATAGTGTGAGATTTGAAATTTCAAACTTACCTAATCATGTAACAGAACGGTTAAAGGAATTGTTACATCAATATGGTAGAGAACCGAAGCTTGTACTTCATTCAAGAGCGAACATGAAACATGAGGAGGTGAGCATATGACTTATGAAGCTTGGATATTAGTTACAGGATCTCTTGTCGGTATTACTTGTGGGATTACGGGCTGTTTCTTAATATTACGTAAAATGGCAATGCTAGCAGATGCGATTAGTCATACTGTTCTCCTTGGGATCGTGTTAGCATTCTTAGTTAGTCAGTCTTTAGATGGAATATACATGTTAATAGGTGCGACAATTGTGGGGCTTTTGACAGCATTCTTTGTTCAAGTGCTTGATTCTAGTGGTGTACAATCAGATGCTGCAATCGGTGTTGTATTCACCTCGTTATTTGCTGTTGGAGTTATCTTAATTTCAATTTATGCAGGTAATGTGCACTTAGATGTAAACCATGCCCTGATGGGAGAGATTACGTTTGTTCCTTGGGATACATGGGTATGGAGGGGGATCGATCTAGGACCGACAGCTGTATGGATGTTAGGGTTTGTACTCATCGTTAACCTATTACTAATTATATTATTTTACAAAGAGTTTAAAATTTGTTCTTTTGACCCACATATGGCTGCTGCGATTGGAATTCCAGTAATGTTCATACATTATGTGTTAATGGGCATGGTTTCAATTACAACAGTTGCTTCGTTTGACAGTGTTGGTGCGATTTTAGTTGTTGCTATGTTAATCGTTCCTGGAGCTACTGCATATTTGTTAACTGACAAATTGCACGTTATGCTTTTATTAAGTGCCGTAATTGGTGCATTAAGTGCGGTATTAGGTTATTATAGTGCTACTTTCTTGAATGTTTCAATTTCTGGCGCTATGGCGACAACAGCAGGTATTATATTCATGATTACTTTTATCTTATCACCTACACATGGATTGTTATCGAAATGGCTTGTCAGAAGAAAGATCCAAACAAGACCACAATGATAAAAAAGCGCCATTTAATGGCGTTTTTTCATGCTGTTTTTTTTCATAATGTTATTGCATATTTGATAATAATGAACGGTTGGAAGGTGATGATAAAGCCAATATTCATGTAGTAATGAAATTGTAACGAAGCAAATCATTTTAAACATCCTTCCACCTCCTCTTTCTTCTATCACTATATGATTAACATAGATTGTCCTATGAAAAGCAGGATTTCATATTTAAGTGTCAAAATATTAAGAAAATATAAAATTGGAGGAGTGGATGTGAAATGGAAGAAACAGTTATAGCAAATGTAGAGAAAATTAAACAATTAAATGAAGCGATTGAAAAATATGTACGCCCTGATACATTTCCATTATCTATAAGGGTTATGGATGAAGAAGAATTATTACCACCAAAGGTTAAAAGACCTAAAAAAGACCTTCACACGACATTTACGATATGTCAGGCAGTCACAATGTCTCGTCGTTACGGGTGGGCAATGGCAATGGGGGCAGAAGATCAATCTTGTCCAATTGCTAAAATTGCATTTGGTTATGAAGATGAAGTAGATTTTTATAAAAAAGGAAATCTACCGAATCAAATGTATACTAAAACGTGTTCATTAGGTGAGAAAACTGAAAATGCTGTTCCGAAGTTTTCGAAACAAGAAGCAGGAACAATCTTGATTGCACCATTAACACGAACCACTTTTGAACCTGAACTTTTCGTAATGTATGCAAACTCGGCGCAAGTGATGAGAATGGTAGCAGCGGCACTTTACACAACAGGAGGAGAGATTACCTCTAGTTTTTCATCTAGGGCTGATTGCGCTGATCTTATCGTTCGAACGAAACAAACAAATAAACCTCAAGTTATTTTACCTTGTTATGGAGATCGAATTTATGGTCAAACTCAAGATCACGAAATGGCATTTACAATTCCAGCTTCAATGATTGATGGATTTATTGAGGGATTACACGGAACACATAAAGGTGGGGTTCGCTATCCAATTCCAACATACTTAAAGTATGAAGCAGAATTTCCAGAGACGTATCAGATGTTAAATAAGATGTTTGAAGAATAATAGTTAAGACGTGACTTACAGTTCATTCGTATCCTTTTTCCTTTTTTAAATTTCACATATCATATTGTGCTTATATTACATCTTATTTAAAAATAATTTAAATTACCCTAATTTGTAATATAATAGCATTAATTACTTTTTATATAAACGACAGTAAAGTACGTTTCTTTTGTGATTTAGTAAAAAGGGGGATTTCATGAACTTTCTTGTTAATGGTATTGAATATTTATTCTCTAGGAAAAGGACACTAGTTTACACTTCACTACACCTTGATAACTATTATAAGATAAAGGGCAAATTGTTAAGTTCAAACGTTAAGTTCCGTGTTGCATCAGACGTTAGTTTAGCTCAGAGAGAAAGTTTTACACATAACAATTATGGTGTTGAATACAAGTTTTATGTTGCAAAAGAAGATGAGCATAGAGCGCTAGAAGCCATTCATCATAAATAACAGCATTTAAGTTGTTATTAGTTAACATGTTGAATAACTTATTCGAGGAGCAATTGTTATGAAACAGTAACAATTGCTCCTTCTCGTAAAATGAGAACTATTGAAGTAAATGATACAATAATCGTTCTCGATCATCAAAAAACTGTTTCATAATTTGATAATGTTGAGTTGCTTCAAGAGTTGTTTCTCGTATCCCATCTGATGTTAGTTCATAAATCAATGCATTAGGATAAGCCATTATTATTGGAGAATGGGTAGCAATTATAAATTGGGAATTTAAGTTCACTAAATCATGAATTCGGGATAACATGGAAAGCTGTCGTAATGGAGATAGTGCTGCTTCTGGTTCATCTAAAATGTATAGACCATTGCCCCCAAACCTATTTAAAAATGTTGAAAAAAAAGCTTCCCCATGCGACTGTTCATGCAGTGATTTTCCACCAAATGAATTAATAATTTTCCCGCCACCTTCAGGATCTCGATCAAGTTGATCAATATTAGTTGCGACATTATAGAATGATTCTGCTCTCAAGAAAAATCCATCTTTCGGTTTTTTTGTTCCTTTTACAAGCTTAATATATTTCTCTAGTTCAGAATGAGTGTTTTCAGTTGAAAAATTAATATTGAACGTTCCACCTTCAGGGTTAAACCCTATAGCAATAGCGACTGCTTCTAATAGTGTTGATTTACCCATCCCATTTTCACCGATAAGGTACGTTACCTTCGGATGTAGAGATAATTCTTGAAGATTTTCTACAACAGGTAAATCAAAAGGATAGGAAGAGAATGATTGGATTTGTTCTCTTTTTAAATCAATGGTCCGTAAATATTGATTGCTGAAATTTCGATCCATATAGATCACCTCTAAAGTAATGTTAATTGTACAATGAATAAAAAAAGAATGGCAATCATTCTCATGAAAAGAAAATATCATTTATTTGGAAAATTTCACATACCGTATTTTGTATATCATTTATTTATTTTATAACAAACTAATTATAACTGATTAAACACCATTTTATTGAGTAAAATTTAATTATCAGCTAATCTAAGAAGGATAATAGAAATGATTATTTACATTTTAAGGAGGTAGCTAAATTGATTCGAAATATAAAAGATTGTGTAGTATTAAATAATGGAGTTCACATGCCATCATTTGGATTGGGTACATACAAAATGACACATTCTCAAGAAACAAATGACGCTGTCAAAGTCGCGATGAAACATGGTTATCGACTAATTGATACTGCATCGTTTTATGATAACGAAGAAGAGATAGGAACAGCAATTGAAGAATCAGGAATGAAAAGAGAGGACATATTTGTTACGACAAAGGTATGGAATAGCGAACAAGGATACGATGAAACAATAAAAGCATTTGAGAGAAGTAGAAAGAAACTAGGAATAGAATATATTGATCTATATTTAATACACTGGCCTGTGCCTGGTAAGTATATTGATACATGGAAAGCATTAGAAAAGTTATATAAAGATGGTTCTGTAAGAGCGATAGGAGTTTGTAATTTTCACATTCACCATTTACAAGACATTATGGAAAATAGTGAAGTAGTGCCAGTTGTGAACCAAGTAGAATATCACCCATATTTACAACAACCAGAACTTCATTCTTTTTGTAAAGAACATAATATCTTCATAGAAGCGTGGGCACCACTAATGCGTGGTAAGGTGTTTGATAACTCTATTATTCAAGGATTATCTATGAAATATAATAAAACACCAGCTCAAATAACGTTACGTTGGGAAATTCAAAATGAGATTATTACAATTCCAAAATCAAGTAATGAAAGACGTATCATCGAAAATGCAAATATTTATGATTTCAATTTAACGGAAGAAGAAATGAAACAAATGGCCAATTTAGATAAGAACGAGCGAACGGGATATGATCCCGATAAATTTCCTTATGACAAGATGTAAAATAAAAACCGCTGGATCATCCAGCGGTTTTTATCATTTAGTTGGATTCTTTTGTTCTAGTAATTGAAGTTCAGTTATCATCTTATCTTGATTAATGCTTTCACCAATGAAAACCAGAGTAAGCGGCATTTTCATTAAGTCAGGCAATAAAGTTGGAACACCATACGAGTATTGAAAAGAGTAGATCGTTGTTGAATCAGTGAACTGTATGAATCCTTTGATGCGAAAGACATTATCAGGCAAAGACCTTAAGAAATTTTCGAAATCAATTCTGTTAATCGAAGATTGAAATGTATATACAAATGATTTCATATTTAAATGTTTCGTAATATGAGCTGCATTGTATGCTTCTTTTTTAATCAATTTTGTATTAAGTAAGTGTGTAGGGTTAATTTTGGAAAAAGAAGTGAAGAATGTCTTCGCCTTCGGGTTAATAGATTGAATTTCATATAATAATGCAGCTTGTTCATCGTTTTCAACTAAATCCATTTTATTTAATAAGAGAACATCTGCATGTTTAATTTGCTCAAGTAGTAACATGCGAATTTGAAGGCTTAATTTTTCACGGTTCTTCCATCTATTTAAATCAACAATTGAAATAATGCCTCTCATATCTACCGTATTTGCGAATATTGGAGACAGGCAAGCGTCATACACTTCCATTGGGTGTGCAGCACCAGTGGTCTCAATATAAATGACGTCTAAATCATTCGAACGTAGTAAGTCTTCTAATTGTACTTCAAACTGATCTTGTAATGAGCAGCATACACACCCATTAAGTAATTCTTTCAAAGGAGTATCATCTTCAACGACTGTAGAGTCGATGGAAATTTGCCCAATTTCATTCATTACAACAGCCACTTTTCGATTGTTTTCTTTTTCATATTGAAGAAGATTTGTAAGGAGCGTTGTTTTTCCACTGCCTAGAAATCCACCAAGTATGTATATTTCTGTTTTCATGTTTAAGTCCTCCTAACTTATTTATTATAATTGATAAAGGAAGTATTGTCAGATAAGTGTTTTCTTTTTCATTTTTGAGTATCCTATCCTATACTAGTAGTAGTGTATGTTTATAAAAGGGAGGATGCTATGAATTTTGATCAGTTACATAATCGAAAGGGTTCAGATTCTGCCAAATGGGATGGTGTAAATAAATACTTCGGTGAACAAGATTTGCATCCAATGTGGGTAGCAGATATGGATTTTCCGGCTCCACAACCAGTTATCGAAGCGTTAAATGATAAAGTAGAACATGGTATATATGGCTATCCACATGTTCCTGATAGCACTTATCAATCAATAACCGGATGGCTTTCTCAACGTCATCAGTGGGAAATTAACCAGGATTGGATTTCGTTCATACTTGGAGTTGTTCCAGCAATTAGCACTATTATTCATGCACTAACAGAAGTTGGAGATAAAATCATTATTCAACCACCAGTTTATTATCCGTTCTTTGGGATGGTTGAAGATAATGAACGTGTACTGTCCTTAAATCCACTTAAGCTTGAAGATGGTCAATATAAGATTGATTTTGATCATCTTGAACAAATAATTGACAACGAAACAAAAATGCTAATTCTATGTAGCCCTCATAACCCTGTAGGTAGGGTCTGGTCTAAGGATGAGTTACAGAAGCTTGGAGACATTTGCATAAAGAACAATATTTTAGTCATTAGTGATGAGATTCATGCGGACTTAACATTAAATGGTCAAAAACATGTTCCATTTGCATCAATATCAAAAGAGTTTGCTGATATAAGTATCACATGTCTAGCTCCGAGTAAGACATTTAACCTTGCAGGTACACAAGCCGCTTATATGATTATTCCGAACGATGGCTTACGTAAGAAAGTTGATAATCAAAAAAAGAAACAAGGTTTGTATGCATTAAATATTTTTGGTCTAACTGCATTGGAGGCAGCGTATACTCATGGTGGAATTTGGTTAGATAGTCTAATGGAATATATAGAGGATAATGTGAAACTTGTAAAGGATTTTCTCGAAACAGAATTACCATCAATAAGACTTATTGAACCTGAAGGGACATACCTTTTGTGGATCGATTGTCGCGCATTAAATGTCGAACACAAAAAGTTAGAACGTGCTCTACTAAAAGAAGGAAAGCTTGCTTTGAATCAAGGTTATACGTTTGGAGAGAATGGGCAAGGGTTTATTCGAATGAATATTGCTACGCAAAAAGCTCATATTCAAGAAGGATTAAAACGATTAAAACAAGTAATTGATTCTGTACAAGGTTAATAAGTGCTTAAATAATCATAAAGTCACATAGCGAGTACTAAAGTGAATAAATGTTTAAACAAAACAACTTATAAAATGGAGGTTTCATCATGAGTTATCTTGAAAATCAAACAGCAATTATTACAGGTGCAAGTAGTGGGATCGGAAGAGCGATTGCATCTAAGCTAGCTGAGCAAGGAGCGAATGTCGTACTAGCAGCGCGTCGTAAAGAAAAATTAGAAAAATTAGCTGAAGAAATTGAACAAACAACATCATCACAAGTATTGATTGTTGAGACAGATGTTACAAATAAAGATGACGTCGAAAACATGTATAATCAAGCAAAAAATAAGTTTGGAAGCATTGATATTTATATTAACAATGCTGGTGTAATGTTATTATCATTCATGAGTAAGGATAAAGTAAATGAATGGGATCAGATGATCGATGTAAATATTAAAGGAGTATTATATGGTATTCATGTTGCATTACCATCAATGCTTGAGCAAGATAGGGGACATATCGTCAATGTTTCATCAGTTGCAGGGCATGAAACGTTTCCATCCAGTGTTGTATATAGTGCAACGAAGTATGCGGTACGTGCCATTTCAATGGGATTGGAAAAAGAGTTATCGACAACAAGTGTCCGTGTAACGAATATCTCACCAGGTGCTGTTCAAACTGAGCTAGCGGATCATATTACAGATGAGCAAGTGATTGAAAGCATAAAAGAAAAAAATAAAGATAGAAAAATATTAGATGCAAATGACATTGCAAATGCAGTTACATACGCTGTTACACAGCCTGAATACGTAAATGTAAATGAAATTATCGTTAGACCATCTAAGAAATAAAATGATAGTGAATTGAGAATACAGAGGTACAAACAACACCGTTTGTACCTTTCTCTTTAGAATTATAGCAATTATGAGCAGACCATTATACAAGTGATTAGAAGTTTTAGTAAGATGAGGATATAAATCATTGTAGTAGATAAGTAAGGAGTGAGCTTGTTGCAGCCAATTGATACAAAACAAGTGCAAGGTGCGATTAATTCTTATCAAAATAAAGACGTTTATTTGCATCTTGAAACGACAAATGGAGCATATGCTAATTTTACTGGTGAAAAGTCATTTAGTGCAGGCGCATTTATACGTAATGTCAAACTTTCATATACGAATGGAAAAATCGCTGGTGAAGGACCATACCGTGTTGGATTGAAGTTAGATGGAGGTTGGGTATATGCTGAAGGTTTAACACATTGGGAGATTGACGATAAAAACCGACTTCTACTAGCAGGACATGGACCTGATGGGAAGTTGGCAGCCGCATTAGAAATTAGTGAAACAAGATTTGGTTAATTAATTCATAAAGGTGGTAAACAAAAATGGAAAGGCATGTACTCGTTATTTTTCCACATCCAGACGATGAAGCGTTTGGCGTTTCTGGGTCAATAGCTTTATATCGAAAGCAAGGAATACCTGTCACATATATGTGTGGGACATTAGGAGAAATGGGGAGGAATTTGGGACAGCCGCCAACGGCAACCCGTGAATCTCTACCTCAAATTCGAAAAAATGAATTACAGGAAGCTTGTAAGGCTGTTGGGATAGAAGATTTGCGTATGCTTGGTCTACATGATAAAACGATCGAATTTGAAGATGAAGAAAAGATCATTAAAATGGTTTCAGATGCGATTGATGAACTAAATCCATCGTTAATCATAACATTCTATCCCAATTATTGTGTACATCCTGATCATGAAGCAATGGCTAGTGCAGTTGTCGAGGCAGTTAAACGTTTGCCAGCTCATAATCGGCCTGTTATTCACGGTGTAGCATTTGCTCATAACTCTGAACAAGAACTTGGAAATCCTGATATAGTTAGAGATGTTAGTGAAGTAATCGAACAGAAGAAAAAGGCAATATATGCACATCAATCACAAGTTTCAGGTCTTTCTTCCGCTGTGAAATCAAGAGAAAAGGTGAATGATGAACAATTATTTGAATGGTTAAAGACTGAGAGGTTCTGGACATATCCTTTATCTCATGAATAATAGTGATTATTATAACGAAATAATTTTGAGTACAATATAAAGAGAAGGGTACAACAAGCTATCATTCTTGTTTGTACTCTTTTATTATGAGATGATTGTCGTCTCGATAAATTATTCATTGCTTTCCATTTATAGATATGGTATTAATAGGATCAGGTTTTACAGTTTGATTAGAGGGGGCGAGTTTAGTGAACAAACCCGTGAAAAAGAAGATGTATATGTTACTATTCAATAGGGATCAACGAAGTGAATCAGATGAAATCATTTATCATATGAAACTAACAGACGATACGCCAATTGAGAAGATGCAACTAACTGTTCGTACATACACGATACTTAAACAACATGGTGTGCATTCGGTTGGGCAAGTGCGTAACTTAACGATGGCTGAGATTCAAAGGATGCATAATATCCATGAAAAATGTATAGATGAACTTTCGGAACTATTAAAATGGTTATAATAATGAGATGAGCGGAAAGCTGAAGTACAGCTATCCGCTCATCTTTTTAGTTATATAGTTCCGCTAATTTCTTCTGAACATCTTTATCTTGTAAATACTCATCATAGCTCATTGCTTTATCAACTAAACCATTTGGTGTAAGTTCAATAATGCGATTTGCAATAGTATCTACAAATTGATGGTCATGAGAAGAGAAGATCATCGAACCTTTAAAACTAATTAATCCATTGTTTAATGCTGTAATCGATTCAAGGTCTAAGTGGTTAGTAGGTTCATCAAGAAGAATCACATTAGCTCCACTTAGCATCATTTTAGAAAGCATGCATCGTACTTTCTCACCACCAGAAAGAACACTTGCTTTTTTCAATACTTCATCCCCACTAAACAACATTCTACCTAGGAAACCACGTAAAAATGTTTCTGTATCATCTTGAGGTGAATATTGACGTAACCAATCAACTAAGTTCAAGTCAACACCCTCAAAGAATTCAGAGTTATCTTTCGGGAAGTAGGATTGACTTGTCGTTACACCCCATTTGAATGTACCACTATCAGCTTCCATTTCACCTGTTAAGATTTTAAGAAGTGTAGTCTTTGCAATTTCATTTGGTCCAACAAGTGCGATTTTGTCATCTTTATTCATCGTAAATGTAACATTGTCTAAGACTTTTTCACCATCGATTGTTTTCGTAAGACCTTCTATACGTAATAAGTCATTTCCAATTTCACGATCAGGTGTGAACCCAACAAATGGATAACGACGTGATGAGGGTTGAATATCATCAAGAGTAATTTTATCTAGCAACTTTTTACGTGATGTCGCTTGTTTAGATTTCGATGCATTTGCACTAAAGCGAGCAATGAAGTTTTGAAGTTCTTTAATCTTTTCTTCTTTTTTCTTATTTTGATCTTGTTGCATTTTTGTTGCTAGTTGGCTTGATTCATACCAGAAATCATAGTTACCAACGAAGATTTGGATTTTACCATAGTCTAGGTCAGCAATATGTGTACACACTTTATTTAAGAAGTGTCGGTCATGTGAGACAACGATAACGGTATTTTCAAAGTTAATTAAAAATTCTTCAAGCCATTGAATCGCTTTGATGTCAAGATGGTTTGTAGGCTCATCTAATAAAAGTACATCTGGTTTACCAAATAAAGCTTGTGCTAAAAGTACTTTGACCTTTTCTCCACCTGTTAATTCAGCCATTTTCTTAGTATGAAGATCCTCAGAAATGCCTAGTCCCTTCAACAAAATTGCAGCATCAGACTCAGCTTCCCAACCATTCATTTCAGCGAATTCACCTTCAAGCTCAGCTGCTCTCATACCATCTTCTTCAGAGAAATCACCCTTCATATAAATGGCATCTTTTTCTTGCATCACTTCATAAAGACGCTCATAACCCATAATAACTGTTTTTAACACTTCGAATTCTTCATATTCAAAGTGATCTTGTTTCAAAACAGCAAGACGTTCACCTGGGTTCATGTGTACGTCACCAGATTGTGCCTCAATATCACCAGATAAAATCTTTAAGAAAGTAGATTTCCCAGCTCCATTTGCACCGATAAGACCATAACAGTTCCCAGGCGTGAATTTAATATTTACATCTTCAAATAGCTTACGACCACCAAAGCGTAAACCAACATTATTTACAGTAATCATAATTCAAATATCCTCCAAAATAGAAAGTTCCAACAAATTATATCATTATTAATACCTTGAAGCGAGTATGAGTAAGAGAAACATAGTGAAAAATTGTAGAAAGGTCATGTTTCTATATCATTATGAAACAGAAAAAAATATACCTTTTTTGAAAAGATTAAAGTAAAATGAAGTGTTGGATAGTATAAGTGTGTGTTCAAAAAGGAGGACAAAAAGGGTGGAGAAGAACAAGGTGACGAAGGATTGAGTACCGAGTGTACGTTTGTAGGATACATGTGGAGTGGAAAAGCAAATCAACTCAGGTATTCAACAGTCATTTTTCCCGTACTTTTTGAACATCCTCTATAAGTGGAAGGATTGAATAAATTTTGAAATTAACTAAGCAAAAGAGTGTAGAGCTATTAGCCCCTGCTGGTAATTGGGAGTGTTTACGTGCTGCTGTTGCAAACGGTGCTGATGCAGTCTACTTCGGTGTTGATAAATATAATGCTCGTGTGCGAGCGAAGAACTTTCAAATGGATGAACTTCCTGATATTATGGCATATTTGCATAAGTATGGCGTTCGTGGTTATGTAACGTTTAATATTTTAGTGTTTGAGAATGAGCTTGACGAAGCGAGAGTGTTAATTGAAGCATGTATGGATGCAGGAGTAGATGCACTAATTGTTCAAGATATGGGTATTGTACAACTGATAAGAGAAATATCACCTGATTTTCCGATTCATGGTTCAACTCAAATGACCGTAACTTCCCCAGAGGCAGTTGAGTTTTTGAAACCACATGATTTAAGTGTTGTTGTACTTGGTCGTGAGAATAATGAGAAACATATTAAGAAGATCGCTGAAAAATCAAACGTTCCATTAGAAGTATTTGTTCATGGTGCATTATGTGTATCATATTCTGGTCAATGTTTAACATCTGAAATGTGGGGCGGAAGATCTGCGAATCGCGGAGAATGTGCCCAAGCCTGTCGATTGCCATACGATTTGGAAGTTGATGGTGAAGTGAAGGAAATGGGTGATATCTCATATGTTTTATCTCCGAAGGACTTAGCAGCATTAGAAATTGTGCCAGAGTTAATTGAAGCAGGTGTGTATTCATTTAAAATTGAAGGGCGATTGAAATCACCAGAATATGTTGCGAATGTTGTAAGTAAATATCGTAAAGCAATTGATGAGTATTTCATGGATTCAGGTTATAGTCCTTCAACTGAAGAAATTAGGGAATTACAACAAAGTTTCAGTCGTGGTTTCACATACGGTTTCTTGAAAGGGACGAATAATAAAGAACTATTGGATGGCACATATCCGAAGAGTCGAGGTGTCTATCTTGGAACAGTTAAGAAAGTTTTAAAGGACGCAATTTTATGTGAAATTGAAGCACCTCTTAAACGTGGAGATGGAATTGTTTTTGATGCTGGCCGTCCAGATCAGAAGGAAGAGGGCGGACGTGTATATGACTTAAGGAAAAAAGGTAATAAAGTTGATGGCGAAGTAAGTGGAGGTAAGATCGAGATTGTACTTGGTCGACATGATGTAAACTTAACGAAAGTTCATATCGGAGATAAAATATGGAAAACAAGTGATCAGGAATTAAATAATCGCCTTCGAAAAACGTATGAAGTTGAGCAAGCTCACCATCTGTTCCCACTTCAAGTGCATGTAAGTGGAGAAGTTGGTCAACTATTAACTAGTAAATGGACGGATGCTACAAACGGAAATATAGTTACTGTTCAATCGAGCAAGGAATTAGAACAAGCGATGAAACGACCGTTAACGTTACAATATTTAGGTGAGCAATTTGGACGTTTAGGTGGCACACTATTTGAATTAGATACAATTGAGAGTGACTTGAATGGAGAAGTTATTGTTCCGGTTAAGGAATTAAACAGAATACGTCGAGAAGCTGTGGAGCAATTATTAGAGTTAAGACAGCAACCTCGTCAGTATACGAAAAATGCAGTTGACACTAATCGATCAGAAGTAAAACAGATAGAGCCAATAACACAACCTAACTTAATCCCATTGTGCCGTTCGATGGAACAAATTGAAGCGGCGTGTAAAACAGATATAACATGGATCTATGCAGACTTTGAATTTACGACGGATTATCCGCAAGCAGTAGAGAAAGCCCATCAATATGGAAAGCAAATTGCACTTGCTACTCCACGAATTCATATGCCTGGAGAAAACGGGATTTTAAATGGTATGTTGAAATCAAACCCAGATGCTATTCTTGTTCGTAGTTTAGGTGCAGTTCAGTACTTTACAACGAAAAATTTAAATATTCCACTGATTGGCGACTTTTCACTAAATATTGCAAATCATCGAGCAGTTGATTTGTTTTTAGAACGTGGTTTAAAGCGTGTTACACCATCTTATGATCTAAACATACAACAAGTCGTAGATATGTTAGAAGTAGCACAAAGTGATAAGATTGAGATGGTAATTCACCAACACTTACCGATGTTCCATACAGAACATTGTGTATATTGCACATTTTTGAGTGAAGGTACAGATTATACGAATTGTGGTAGACCGTGTGAAGAACATCGAGTATCATTACAAGACCGTATTGGTATGTCCCATCCTGTTCGAGTTGATATTGGATGTCGGAATACAGTATATAATGCGATTGAACAGTCGGGAGCAGAATATATTACAAACTTCAAGGAATTAGGAGTACAAAATTATCGTATTGAATTCCTTGAAGAAAGTGGAGAAAAAGTTGAAGAAGTGATCAATTTGTACAAAGAAGCGCTTGAAGGGAAGCGTGATGGTACAAGTGTATGGCGCAAGTTGAAGGCAACTAATCAACTAGGGGTTACACGAGGTCAATTAATTAATTAAATACACTTAACAGAGGTTGCAAAGTTATGATTATAAATGCGCAACCTCTTTTTTATGAAAATATTGCTAACTATTAATGAAGTGCAATGTCTATGTCTGTGTAAAAAAATTCCCTTAACGAAGGTCATATTCATAGTTAATCAGTCGCTATTGATAATCTCTATTAACAATACGCAAAAAAATCTGCTTTTACAGATGCATCGATTTTTATTTGGCCTGTGCTGATCGGTGTCGTTTCACTTGTAGCAGAGAGGACACGAGAACTGGGATAAGGTGTTGGTGAATTTGAGATCTCTGTGACTTTATGAGGTACCGGATTTAATAATATTCCGATCGTTCTAGCAATCACATTTGCCTCATATTGCGCATTACAAACAGCTTTTGATAATGCCTCTTGATAATACCAATCTTCGTTTGAAATAGTAAGTTGAATATTTGTTACTTGATTAGCACCCTGTTTAACTGATGTATCAACGACTAGTCCTGTTTTGTCAATCTCATCTACAGTAATTTTTAATAAATGTGTTACAGTAAAGCCTTGGAAAATTTGAATTCCATCTTTATAATCATACTTTGGATAAATTCGATAATTTGATGTTTGAATATTATTGTTCGGAATGCCTAATTTTCCTAAGCCATTTATCACATTATTTGTGAGACGCGAATTTTCATTTTGAGCATCCGTTAAGCTGGTTCCCTCAGTAATAACACCTAAGGTTACAATTGCTTGATTTGGAACTACATATACTGTTCCTATACCAGTAGTATGAAGTGTGGTAATAGTTTTTGGTTTCGAAATCATATTTATCCTCACCTTCTTCAATCCTTGTTTTAATAATATGACTTCTACAAAATGGTATGTATGAAAATATAAGATAACCTTAAAGCAATTAAGTATAATATAAGATTAGTTTATTATTTTGATAGAGTTTATTTTAAAATATTGTAATAGCTCAGTAGGATTCACGTGATTGTAACAAACAATCACTAACTTGGTGAAATATATAAGAATACTAGTGCTATAATGATGGTTATTGCAAACACTCGGGTTTTATTTTGTGAAAATAATCACAAAATTGAAGTGTATAAGGATTATAAAATTGTGAATGTAGCAATTACAGTCAGAAATACAACACAATTGGAGGCATATCTATGAAAAAGTATGTTGTCAGGGTAGCAACACTATTAATTACAGCTTCAATTTTAGCAGCATGTAGTACAAATGATAATTTAAAGGAAGGTTCAAACAAAGAGGAAAATGTTCCTATACAAAATACGAATAACGAATTAAATATAACTGGTGTGAATTGGAGTTTTGATCAAGATACTTATACGATTCCTGCAAATGAGGATGTAACGATTAACTATACAGATGAAGAAGGAATTCACGGCATCAAAATTAGACCGTTTGGTGAAGAGCAAAAGAAAAATGTGTTTGTAGAAGTATTTGATGGTGAAAGTGGAATTGTCAATCTTGAGCCAGGGGAATATGAAATCCATTGTGCTACTAAATGTGGAGGAAAAGAACACAAACTTATGTATTCTACTCTTATAGTAGAATAATAAGTGTTGAAATAAGCTATGCCTTACCACTATGGTTGTTTTTATCGTCTATTATATAGGTAAAAAGAACTCACTATACGGTATTTTGAAATGATGAAAATAAGGGTTAATAAGCTTATTTGACAATTGAAAAACGGTAATGTATAATTTTAGAAAATAAGATGTGTTCATAAATTAACACAAATCACATATGATATGAAGTAGCCAACCTGAGTGACGGTTCTATCATATGTGATTTTTTTACTTATTATACATCTTAACGATAGGGATAAAGTGGATTGAAATGAGTGCTCTTTCAATTTTTAATACTAATGAAATACAAGGTATAGAAGAAAGTATTACGATATTTACTACATAATGAGGGGTTGATTGACATGGCTTTCGGTCGAAAAAATCAAGAAGAGATTAAAACAGAAGAGACAAAGATTTGGGAATGTACTTCTAATGAATGTAATTGTTGGGTAAGAGATAATTTTAAAAGCGAAGAAATTCCTTCTTGTCCAATTTGTCACAGTGAAATGCAAATGACAACGAAAGAGTTACAAGTTGTTGAAAATAATAGTATGTTTCATGAAAAAAAATAACTGTAAAATGCTTAGGTAGTAAATGTTACTACCTAAGCATTTTTTTATATATAAAAGTTAGTAATGTCGAATGATTAGTTTGGATTTCGTTAGTGAAAAATTATAAAGATATTTGTGAATTTATTCATATTAACGATTTATTCAATTAACAATTAGTACACGTATAAAGTGAGCAACAAATGATAGAAATATAAGGGTTTACCTTTTTGAATTTATGAATAATACATGTAAGAACGACAAAGATATAGAAAAGGGCTTTGTAAGGAAGGGGAGGTAAGCTATGAAAGTTGCAAATTATTTTGATGTTGCGATAATTGGTGGTGGTCCAGCAGGGTTATCTGCAGCACTTATATTAGGTCGTGCAAATCGCAGAGTGTTATTAATAGATGAAGGGAAACCTCGAAATCGAGTTACATATGAATCACATGGATTTCTTACACAAGACAGTGTCAAACCTGCACAGATACGACAAATTGCTCAAACTCAATTAGAAAAATACAATAATATCATATATAAAAGCGATGTAGCTATAGATATTAATAACACTAATAATCATTTTGAAATTTTGACAATGAAAAACGATGTTTTTAATGTAAGAAAAGTTATTTTTTCTACTGGTGTGAAGGATAAATATCCACCTATTGTTGGATTTGAAGATATTTATGGATATTCTGCTTTTTTATGTCCTTATTGTGATGGTTGGGAGCATCGAAATAAACCGTTTGCTGTTCTTGGTAGTACGAATAAAATGTACGATTATACGAAAGAAATTTCAAATTGGAGCCATGATACAATCTTGTTTACAAATGGTCAGTCAGGATTGACATTTGAACAAGAGCAAGATTTGAATTTACATGGGATTCAAGTAATTAAAAAACCTATCCAAGCTTTTCAAAACAAGGAAAGAATGTTACAAGAAATTGTTCTTGATGATGGGTCAACGATAGCTAGGCAAGTTTTATTTATCCAACATATTGATATCGAGCAGGCAACAGCTCTTCCTTCAAAATTAGGAATTAAATTAAATGAGAAAAGGGCATTTGAAACTGAGAGACACGGTAAAACAAACATTTATGGAATATATATTATTGGTGACGCTAAGAATATTTTTTCAGGTGTTATGAAGGCAGGGTATGAAGGTCTTGAAGCTGCTGAAGTAATAAATGCGGAGCTTATTGAAGAAGATTGGAAACAACAAAGTGCTGACAGATAGACTGTCAGCACATTGTCGTTTCTAAACTAATTTTTTTAAATCACCTAAAGTGTTCAAAGATCTTTGTTGACATTCATGTAATAAATGTACAAATACTTCAGCTGTCATCAGTGCATCGTTTAAGGCGTGATGACGTATTCTCTTTTCAATATGATAGTGTTTAACAAGGGAGTCAAGATAATTCCGCTTTGAGCCGTGTAGAAAATTAGCGATCGCAAACGAATCGATATATGTTGGTGAGATTGAAGGTAGTTTCCAATTAGTTATTGATTTTTGTAAAAATGGAATGTCAAATGTTGCAGGATGTGCTACTAGTACACTTTCACTACAAAATTGCAAAAACTCATAAATACCTTGTGGAAAGCTCACACCTAGTTTGAAATCAACCCCTTTTAACCCTGTCAATTGTTTAGTATGTGATGTGACAGGTTGTAAAGGTCTTAATACTTTATAAAAGGTGTCATCATATTGTACTTCGCATTTCTCTATTTTTACAGCTCCAATTGAAATAATTTCATTTCCTAATTCTGGAAGAAAACCTGTAGTTTCCAAATCGAAAATTGTAAATGAACAATCTGAAAGCTCGGTATGTTCGCTAAATTGTTTACAATGAACGTATGTTTTAAGATGTTGAGAAATTTTATGATATACGATTGAATCGCTTGCTTTTTTTACTTTGTATTTAAAAAGAAATTGATCAAAGAAATAGTATTTTAAAATCTTAAGTTCGATTGGAAGCATCAAATCACTCGATTTCGATTGAAGCTAATTTCGGTAGCGCGTTGCATCCGATTTACAATCGTTAAAGCTTCTTTTAATTTTCGACGGTCTTCTTTTGTTAATAGAGCTAATGAGATTTCATTTGTAAGAGGTTTTTGTTGTGCTAGTTCTTCTAAATTCTGCTTAATTCTAAATGATAGCAAATGATGTAGTGCTATTTTAGCATTTTCAGTATCTCTAGGGTGGTAAGCTTGCACACTTTTTAATGCTTTTAATCTTTTAACAGTATTTACTTCTCCTATTCCATATTTAATAGCGTTAATACGGATAATACTCGTGATTTGCATGAGACCTGCTTTTTTCAAATTAAACGTCTTATGTTTAGGCTTAATGTTAACCATTCCTAACATTCCTACTGGAACACGATGTTTAATTGCGTCTTTCATCAATAATTGCTGCAATGTTAAAGAACGTTTCACTTTAAGCGTTATGTTGTTTCGAATTTCCTCAGCTAATGAGAAGTCACCAAAGATCGGACGAAAATCATAGAACATGGCAAAATCACGAATTTCTTCAGCATCCATTTTTTTGAGCCATGATTCGATCGCTTGTTTCCAACCTGATTGTGAGCGGCGCCATTTCAATTCTCGTGCCATCATTCCTCCTGTACATTCGGGAAATCCGCATATGGTCAGTTTTTCATTCAATTTATTCGTAAATCGTTCAAAATAAACTGTAATTGCTTTGTGATTCGGGAGGTGAACATAATCATTTATAATTATTCCATTATCTTGATCTGTGCTAAAACCTTGTTCTTTTCGTCCACCACTGCCCATCACAATAAAGCAATAATTTACTGGAGGATATCCGAAGCCTTCTAGGTACATTTCATTTTCTGTTATTTTAATAATTTGTCGATATAACGTGTCGTTATAATTTGTTATGACTTCACAAACATCAAATGCCCAACTGTCTTTTTCAATTAACTCTCGAATAAATGCATGGAAGGTTGTATTTTCTACTGGACCAAGCTTGATTAGTTCTTGAACTGTTTTTGCAAGTGTAATTTTATAAGTCAAATCAAGGTAGTTCGATTCTTGTACATTAAGGAAGGAACGGCTTGTTAATGTACCGACTACAGTATTTTGATGTAAAACTGGAACGAATTTAACTTCATCATTTTTAAAATAAGAGAGTGCCTCATATGCAAATGCTTCGTCTTGAATGGTGTATGGTTTTCGTTTCGCCCATTTTTTTAGAGAAAAATCGTTGTCTTTTTCAATAAGGTAATCTACAAGTTCGTGTTGAGTAATTATACCGTTTAACGTTTGACCATCTTCACTAACAATTAGGCCATAAGTGTTCTTTTTTTTCATTTTCTGTGCAATCTCTTCAATCGTAGTTTCAGGATGAATGAAGACAGGGGAGTTCATCAGGTCCTTTACTTTTGTTCGAAACAGCGTAATGTTCTCATCCTCTTCTTGAGAGGACTTCATTTTAATTTCATCGTAAAGGGTTTTCATACGATTCCCGATACTTTCAAAGATTATTTTTGAAAAATTCGGGTTTTCTGTCATTAAATCAAAGAAGTTTTTTTTGTTAAATTTAAAAACTGTACAATCTTCTAATGCTTGAACTGAAAAAGTCATTTCACCACTTGTTAACATAATCATTAGTCCTATAAGGTCACCAGGATAATAAAATCGTAATGTGAATTGCCTACCGTTTGAACGATGCAGTACGTTTTTTGCTAGACCTGATACGAGGAAAAATATATCTAAGTCTTCGATCGAATCTTCTTCATGAAAAATATATTCATTTTTGGAAAATGTCATATAGTGTGCTTCAGAAATTAGCATATTTAATTGTTGTTCTGTAAGTAAATCAAAAGGATAATACTTATGAATCAAATTTTGAAATTCAGATTGGTTCATTAAAATCGTCACCTTATTAGTCATTTGATTTTAAATCATGATATGTATTAACACTATCATAGTTAATTAATGAAAGGAAATATAGAATAACCTAGCTATTATCATTCTATATACATGTTATGATGTTGGGTATAATACTCTTTAGATATAATTAGTTAAAATCAAACCCATTTGAAAAAACGAGGGATATATGAATTATGTTGTACAACTAAATGACAATTAAGAAAGGACCGTTGGATAATAACCAGCGGTCCTTTCTTTTAAAAATAAGAAGAGATATTAAGCCCAGTTTCCATTTCTAAACAGAGGTTCAATGCTTCCATCATGAGTTTCAGCATCAATGTCCAACTCTGCTGAACCCATCATAAAGTCGACATGTGTAATACTAGAATTTGAGCCATTTTCAGCTAACTCTTCTTCACTCATTTCTTTACCGCCTTCAAGGCAAGATGTATAAGCACTTCCAATTGCTAAGTGACAAGAGGCGTTTTCATCGTAAAGTGTATTAAAGAAAACAATATTTGAATTTGAAATTGGAGAGTCATGTGGAACTAATGCCACTTCACCGAGATAATGAGAACCTTCATCAATTTCAATTAATCGTTTCAGGGTATTAAGTCCTTTTTCTGCTGTGTAATTGACGATCCGACCTTCTTCAAAAGTAAGTGTAAAGTTTTCAATTACATTCCCACCGTAGTGCAATGGTTTTGTACTTGTTACGATGCCATTCACACCAGTTTTGAGAGGTGTAGTAAAGACTTCTTCGGTAGGCATGTTTGCGACAAATTCAACATTATCCTTATTAAAGCTGCCTCCGCCTTCCCATAAATGCTTCTTAGGAAGTTCAATTGTTAATTCAGTACCATGACCACGATAATGTAACTTTTTATATTTCTTTTCGTTTAGGAAGTCGACTTTATCTTGTAACGTTTGATTATGTTTTTTCCATGCTTCGATCGGTTCTTCTTCATAAAGACGAGTAGCATTAAAAATTGCTTCCCAAAGCTTCTCAACAGATTGTTCAGAAGACAATTCAGGGAATACTTTCTGAGCCCATGCAACAGTTGGCACAGAAACGACTGCCCAGCTTACTTTATCAGATTGAATATATTGACGATATGTTTGCAGTGCTTTACCAGCAGCTTTATTAGAAGCAGCAATTCGTTCAGGATCAACATCTTTTAACAGATCAGGGTTTTCAGCATAGATACTTATAAATGCAGCACCTTCCTCTGCCATTTCTTCATATCCTTTTGCTATCCAATTTGGAAACTCATGAAAGGCTTCATCTGGAGCATTATTATACTTGATTAGTGACAGCTCTTCATCCTTCCATTCAACCTGAACATGTTTAGCTCCCGCTTCATATGCTTTTAAAGCTGTTTTATGTACGAATGATTGTGCTTCTATGGGTGCGTTAATGACTAATGTTTGACCCTTTTGAATGTTTACGCCCACTTTTACAATTAGTTCAGCATATTTTTCAACTGTTTGTTCGAAATTTTTCAATTGGCTCCCTCATTTCAATATAGTATTAATCATTATCATACCAATAGTTTTTAGATTTTGGAAACTTTTTAATATAGAAACAATTACTGGCGGTATTTAGTTTTCCATAGAAAGTTAATTAAGTGTTAAAGTATGAGCTGAAATGTGAAAAATGATTAGTTAATGACATGATATAAGCTGAAATTTGGAATGCTATTAATGAACAATAAAGTTCGATATTTCATGAAATGAGGGATGAATAATGACAAGAGGTCAAAGTAAAAATCGCAAGGGAAGAAATCAAACATCTTTACCTCAAACACCTGAGAGTAATACGATACCAGATGGACGTGATATTGAATTCTCTCAAGAATTAGCAGACGAAGCAGATTTGAAAGCTCAAGAACGTTCAAATGCTGCAGATGCGAGAGCAAAGCAAAAGTAAGTTTTTGTATATCGAATATGTGAGAATACAGTATATAGATTATAAAAATCAGTTGTATGTTGTATTCTCATCATGTAACCATCGTTTTCTTAATCGAAAACGGTGGTTTTTATATAATTAACATATTCTTAATTTTTAAGAAATGTTTAGCTGCAGTCACTAATTACAAAAAATTATAAATCATTAACAATAAAATAAATTACAATACTATTATAACTTTATCTGATTGAGTGGAGAAATAGACTTGAATTTTAAAAAACAATATGTGGCTTTTAATTATACTGAATTTTCATAAAATTATAATATTTTTATTGACTATTATTGTAATTCGTTTATATAATACGGTATACATGATTGATAACGCTTACATAAGAGGGGAAGTGATAGTTTGCCTATATTAGAAGTAGAAAATGTGTCATTAAAATTTGGAGGAGTTAAGGCTTTGAATGATGTAACCTACCATGTAAATAAAGGTGAAATCTTTTCATTGATTGGTCCAAATGGAGCGGGAAAGACTAGTATGCTCAATTGTATTAGTGGGCTTTATAAACCTTCAAGTGGTTCAATTAAATTTAAGGGAAAAGACATCCTGGGCATGAAGCCTTACAATCGGACATCGCTTGGGATTGCGAGGGCATTTCAAAATATTGCATTATTTGAACACATGTCAGTACTTGATAATTTAAAGCTCGGACGGCACGTAAAAATGAAAACAGGTTTATTATCTGGAGGGATCTATTGGAGAAGTGCAGAAAAAGAAGAAGTACACCATCGACGCTCAGTGGAGGAAGTCATAGAGTTCTTAGAAATGCAAGACTACAGAAATACACCTGTTGGAACATTACCTTATGGATTGCAAAAACGAGTTGAAGTAGGTAGAGCACTAGCGTTGGAACCTGAATTAATTCTATTAGATGAACCAATGGCTGGTATGAATAATGCTGAAAAAGAAGATATGGCGCGCTTTATTTTAGATATGCATGAATTAAAAGGAATGACCGTATTCTTAATTGAACACGACATGGGAGTAATCATGGATCTTTCAGACCATATTGCGGTGCTTGATTTTGGGGAAAGAATTGGATTTGGTACATCAAAAGAAATACAAAAGAATCCGAATGTTATTCGTGCATATTTAGGAGAACAAGAAGAAGTAAGCTAAAGGGGAGATATGAGTATGTCTCAACAAACATTACCGTACTTACTGCTTCAAAAGGCAAAAGTGGAAGGGAAGAAGACGGCATTTCGACAAAAGGATCTAGGGATATGGAATGAGTGGACGTGGAGTGATTATTATACATCGGTTCAAGCGTTAGCTATCGGCTTAAAAGAGTTATACGATATCAATAAGTCAGATGTGATTGGCATTATAGGTGATAATCGACCTGAATGGTTAGTGGCACAATTAGCTATTCAATCAATTGGTGCAATACCAGCTGGTATATTCCAGGATGCTACTCCAGAACAGCTCATTCATTACATCGAAGCAAGTAAATCAAAATTATTAATTGTTGAAGACCAAGAGCAAGTTGATAAAGTATTAGAAATTATTGATACTCTTCCTCAAATTGAAGCAATTATATATTATGACGATAAAGGATTACGAAAGTATAACCATAAAAAATTATCATATTTTAAAAAAATTCAAGAAAAAGGAATTAGTTACTTAAGTACACAACCTATGATACTTGAAGAAACAATCCAACAAATTCAGCCTACAGATATTGCCCTCATCGCATTTACTTCAGGAGCAACTCAACGTTCAAAAGCTGCAAAAATTACTCATCAAAATATTATTGAAACTGCCTTAGCAATCGATCATGTCGATTCAGTATATGAAAGTTATGATTATTTGTCTTTTCTATCACTTGCATGGGTATGTGAACAAGTGATTGCAGTTGGACTTTCGTTAACGAAAGGAATGACGATTAATTTCCCAGAAGAACCTTCAACAGTATTGAATGATCTACGTGAAATTGGTCCTCACATCATTCAAGCACCTCCAAGGTTTTATGAAAATACGATTGCACGATTCGAGGTGAGAATGGGAGATTCAACACGTTTTAAAAAGAAAGTTTTTTCAATGTTTGAACCACTAATAAAAGAAATGGCATGTACAAAACTGAGCAACCAGTCAGTCTCTAAAGTACCAAAATTTAAGTATTTAATGGGTGATTACCTTTTGTTTAGTGCAATACGTGATCATCTAGGTTTATCAAGACTTAAACGAGCATATGTCAGTGGGGGTTCAATTAGTTCAGAAGTGTTTGAATTCTTCCATGGAATTGGCGTGAATGTCAAGCAAACTTACGGTACTGTTGAGACGACTGGATTTGCTTCTATTCAGATGGATGGGCATGTCAATACAGAGGCAGCAGGAGTACCGTTACGATCTACCTCAATTTCATTAACAGAGGATAAAGAGGTTATTGTTCAAGGTTCAGGTGTTTTTGATGGTTACGTTGATGAAGTATCCACTTCTTCTGAATTCAGAACTGGAGACCACGGCCGTTTAGACAAAGACGAACTTGTCATTACAGATCGTTTCGATGAATTGATCATAACTCCTACAGGAGATCATGTGTCATCAACTTGGATAGAAAGTAAGTTGAGAAGAGGTGCTTACATTCAGGAAGCTGTAGTGTTTGGAAAAGATCGACCGTATATTACTGCTATGTTAAATATAAATATGGCAAGTGTCGGTCGTTGGGCTGAAAAAAATCAAATTACGTATACAACATATAGTGATTTAACAAAAACATCTGAGGTTATAGAGCTTATTCGTAATGAAGTAGCTGAAATTATGAAAACAATACCTCCAGAATCAACTATAAAACGGTTTGTTATTTTACCTCATGAGTTAGACGTTTCAAAAGGAGAGATGACGCCAACACAGAAAATTGTAAGAGAGGTTGTGGCATTAAACTATAAAGATTATCTAGTTGCATTATATCAACACGAGTCAGACGATGATGATATTAGTCAATCCTCAAAGTATCCAGTTCAATTAGACGACGAGAAATCACTAGTACAAATCATTTCATTAGAAATGTCACAGGGGGTGGCTTAAGTTGGTATTTTTTATACAGATGCTTGTAAGTGGAATTGTCGTAGGCAGTATTTATGCACTTGTTGCATTAGGTTTCGTATTAATCTATAAAGCAAGTGATGCACTCAATTTAGCAAATGGTGAATTTGTTTTAATCGGATCTTACATCTGTTTAACGTTAGTAACCATCTTAAAGTTACCCTTTTTACTCGCTTTACTAATTACATTACTATTTAACGCATTGCTTGGTTTAGTAGTTGAACGACTCGTCTTAAGACCGTTAATTAATGCGCCTACAATTTCAATAATAATGGCGACTATAGGATTAGCAAATTTATTAGCAGGACTTGTGCATATTATTTGGGGACATCAGACACGAATGTATCCACAAATTTTTCCTAATACACCTGTTACGATAGGTGAGGTCATTATTACACCAGTATATTTATGGTCATTTGTCATTGTTATGGCTTTATTGGTTATTTTTACAATTTTCTTCAAATTTTCAAAAATGGGAATTGCTATGAGAGCTGTTGCAGATGATTTACAAGCGGCTGCATCGATGGGGATAAGTGTTAAAAAAGTATTCGCAGCAACATGGGCAATTGCATCAGTAGTAGCAGCTGTTGGAGGTGTGTTACTAGGAAACATCAATGGTGTAAATGCTACAATGTCAGTTATTGGATTAACTGTATTGCCTGTTGTAATTTTAGGTGGTCTTGATAGTATCCCTGGAGCAATTGTTGGAGGGTTTTTAATTGGAATTCTTCAAAGTATGGCCGGTGGATATTTAGATCCACTTGTCGGAGGCGGGTTGAAAGATGTTTTTCCTTTCATTATCGTAATTCTAATTTTAATGATCAAACCATATGGGTTGTTTGGTAAAGGTGGAATTGAGAGGGTGTGACAAATTGAGAAACCCATTTGTAATGGAATGTGGCACATATAAGACGCGTTATAGCCAAGATATGGCGATATTTACTATCCCTAGAGTGAGAAGAAGAATGCTAGTTTTAGTTGCATTAGCATTTATCTTTCCATTAATTTCAACAAAATATATTGTTGGACTTGCAACATTATGTGCAATTGCATCAATTGGTGCAGTTGGATTGAATATACTAACGGGGTTTACAGGACAAATTTCTATAGGTGTAGGTGCATTTCTAGGTGTTGGTGGATACACTTCAGCCATTTTAACGAGTACATTAGGGTGGAGTTTTTGGATTTCTATTCCGATGGCAGGTCTAATTACTGCATTAGTAGGTGCTCTATTTGGTATTCCTTCATTACGTTTAAAAGGTTTGTACTTAGCAATTGCGACACTTGCAGCTCAGTTTATTATTTTGTTTGTTATTAGCCGTTGGACAGGTCTTACTGGTGGTACGTCAGGTATGGTTCTTCAACGACCATCTATAGGCAGTTTCAGCTTCATGTCAGCAAACAGCTACTATTATATTTGTCTAATTACATTAGTATTGACTGTCATCTATAGCTTAAACCTGTTTCGAAGTCGAATAGGTAGAGCTTTCTTGGCTGTACGAGATCGAGATGTAGCAGCTCAAATTATGGGGATTAATCTGTTTAAGTATAAGGTTTTATCATTTGGGATTAGTTCTTTTTTTGTTGGGATAGCAGGTGCTCTTCTTGCTCATTACACTATGATCGTGAGTCCTGAGTTATATAGTATTGACGTATCTATACAATATTTAGCAATGATACTCGTTGGTGGTTTAGGAAGTATTTTAGGCTCAATTTTGGGCGCAATCTTTATTACGCTATTACCAGTTGGACTTGGTTCAATGGTGGATGTTATTGCGTACTTTTTGCCGAATTTGCAAAATGCATTAGCTGCTTTTCAAGAGTTAGTTTTTGGTTTAATCATCATTCTGTTTCTCATTTTCGAACCTGGTGGATTGGCACATATATGGAGTAATATTAAGAATTACTTCAAAAATTGGCCTTTTTCTTACTAAATAAAATAAATTGAATATCAAAACATTTCATATGTTTTGTTCAACATTTTAGAAGAAAATTAAGGGGGAAAAGAAATGAAAAGTAGTTGGAAAAAGTCTTGGTTGCTAATGACGTGTATTGTTTTTGCAATGCTAATTTTGTCAGCTTGTGGGGGTCAATCTAGTAATGCACCAGCCACTTCAACAGACGGAACAACAGATGATAATGGAACAGAAGAAAGTAAAGTAGTAAGAGTAGGTGCATTGTTTGATATTACAGGTGGTACTGGTGATGTAGGAACACCTTATGCTGAAGGTGAACAAGCTTATTATAAGTATTTAAATAGTAAAGGCGGTATAAATGGAATCAAGATTGAGTTATTTGGAGACGATTATGCGTACGATATTGCAAAGGGGCAACGTTTATATCAAGAATTACGTGATAAGGACAACGTAGTAGCAGTTCTTGGATGGGGAACAGCTGATACAGAAGCATTACGCCAACAAGTTGCACATGATAACTTACCATACTTTTCAGCTTCGTATTCGGAGAATTTAAAAGATTTAAAAGAAAGTCCGTATAATTTCTTAACTGCTGCTACATATTCTGATCAAGGTCGTGCAGTAGTAAAGTGGATAAAAGAAAACCATACGGGTGATGGAGAGCCGACATTAGCGTTACTATACAATGACACTGCTTTTGGACGTTCACCAATCGAAGATATTAAAACGTTCGCTGATGAGATTGGTGTAAACATCGTTGATGAACAAGTTATTCCAGTCACTGCTACTGAGGCACAATCACAAATGTTAAACATGAAGAAGAAGAATCCGCAATATGCGATTATTCAACAAACATGGGGAGCAACAGCAACAATTTTACGTGAAGCACAAACGTTAGGAATTGATACACAATTTATTGGTTTGAATTGGGCTACTGGTGAAGGGGTAATTGATATTGCAGGGAATACAGCAGAAGGAATGCTAGGTGTCGTAACACATGCATTTCCATATGAAGACCTAGAAGGTATGAACGAAATTAAAGAATACTTAGAATCTGAAGGGAAAAGCATGGCCGACATTAGCCAGAAGTTTGTTCAAGGTTGGGTAACTGCGAAGATTATGGCTCAAGGTATTGCAAATGCTGAAGAACTAACAGGTGAAGGAATCAGATTGGGGCTTGAAAAAATTAATAATTTGAATTTAGGAGGATTGGCTGCACCAGTTTCGTTTAGTGCTGATAATCATTCTGGTACAAATCAAATTCGTTTAGCTGAAGTGAAAAATGGAAAGTTTGAAATTGTTGAAGATTACTTCAGTTACGAGGATTAATCGTTAAAAGGAGGCGGATGCCTCCTTTATTCAGTATTATTACAATCTAATGAAGGAGGTATGTGTATTGTTACGGATTAATAATATAGAAGTTGTTTATTCAAAAATGATCCTCGTTTTAAAAGGGATGACCTTAGAGGTACCAACGGGTAAAATAGTTGCTTTATTAGGTAGTAATGGTGCAGGGAAGTCAACGACTTTAAAAGCTATTTCAGGTCTCCTAAGTGGAGAGGGTGGCCAAGTAACGAAAGGATCAATTACGTTTAATAGTGAAGATATTACGAAATTGAGTGCGGATGAGATTGTGAAAAAGGGAGTATTTCAAAGTATGGAAGGCAGGAGAGTATTTAAACATCTTACAGTTGAAGAAAATCTACTTGCTGGTGCACATACTAGAAAAGATCGTAATCATTTGAAGCAAGAAATGGAGCGGGTATATCATTATTTTCCGAAATTAAAGATGTTGCATGCTCGTCATGCGGGTCTACTCTCCGGGGGAGAACAGCAAATGTTAGCTATCGGTCGGGGCATTATGGCAAAACCTAAACTGCTACTGTTAGACGAACCATCACTGGGCATCGCACCTTTACTAGTTAAAGAAATCTTCCAAAATATTAAACAAATAAATATAGAAGAAGGAACATCTATCCTTGTAGTAGAACAAAACGCAAACGTTGCACTTTCAATCGCGGATTATGGTTATATTATTGAAGATGGGAGAAGTGTGATGGAAGCTCCTGTAGTATCGTTACTCTCTAATAAGGAAGTTCAAGAGCATTATCTTGGAATGAGTGACGATGGACGTAAAAATTATCGAGAGGTAAAATCATATCGTAAAAAAAAGCGGTGGGTTTAACTTGAAAAATGCATGTAGCAGAGTTTGCTTCAGCTATATGCATTTTTTGTATGTTCTAATACTTATGATACTAGAATTCAAAATTAAATTGTATGTAAGGGAGAATTGAAATCGTGCTCAAACTATCAAAAGTAGTATTTGTCTTCACATTAGTAATTATATTATTCTAAACAAACCATTTCTCTCGTTTGGCAAAATTAGTGGAGAAATTTAGATTGAGGTCAATGACTTAGAACGTGAACTTCATAATAGTACAAATTCAGACCAGAATTACGAGTATTTCATGGATAGTTTGATTTAAGCTGTAAAGGGATATGAGATGATGTTCAGTGCACAGGCTATGGTAGCGGATATTTTATATGGTATAATTTGGTTTAAATTATTACGAAGTATAAAATGTTTAGGAGCTTTAAGATGACAATATATGAACAAATAAAAGAGTATTGTAAAGGAAAAATGAATCAAATAATAGAGGTTCATGAAATTAAGCGACAATTAAAGTGCAAGTATGGTACTAATCCTGATAGTGTTATCCTGTCAGACTACTGTTATAATCGCTACAATAAAGGAATAGTGTTTGATAAACATCTTTTTCAATATATTAATCGAAATTCCTACAAATATATAGGTGAAAATTATCCTTACACTGGGTTGATTTTCCACAAACCTAAAGGGAAAGATGTAGAAGATGTTGTTGGGGAATGGAATAATGGAAAGAAAACAATATTTGAAGAACTGATCCAAAATAGTCCTTCATTGAATAAATATGGAAACATAAGTAACAACCAAATTATTAAGCTTTATGAAGAGTATAACCAAATATTGAAATATGAAATGAGTCTATTAAATTGTAAACCAACTGAATTAAGACATTTATTAGGAAGAATTGGAGAGTTTCTTTGCGCTATTCATACGAACGGTAGTTTAGCTAGACAACCGAACCAACATGGCTTTGATGTAATGAGTAATGGAAGGCGGATTAGTGTAAAAACGACAGCACAGACAAGTGGTTTTATTACAATTAATCAAAATACATTTGACGATTTTGACGATTTTTTTGTGGTTCAATATATAAGAGACGAATTTAAGATAATTTATTATGGCTCAAAAGAAAATATTCAAGGTATTGCACGAACATATGGAAACAAGTATGAAATCGATATTAAACGATTAAAAACCTTAGGAGAAAATTAATTGAAGTCGTAGAATTGTTTAATAAGAAATGTGCTGCTGTAGAGTTAACCACTCTTGGAATTGATCCAATAGTTCAAATTTTTCTAACGCTAAGAAAGGATGAATGGATAGTCTCTGAAATAATGAAATCAATTCAAGTATGGTAACAGTTTTAGAAAATGTGTGTACCTATGTCAAATTCAATTTTTTAACTTGAAATTGACATAGGTACAGTAATTCGAAAAAGAATAGGCAGGAAAAAATGGTCTTCCTACATCTATATTGTTAGTTTCTTTTTGCTATAGAGGTATACAAAGCCATATGCGAAAATAATTCCAAATATAAATGCTAATCCTGATATTAGATATTCTCCACATATAAAAATTAATACACTGAACAATGTTACTTGAATGCACAATAAACGAGAAAGTAGATTTTGAAAAGCTTTCAATTTGTAAGTATGACTAGTAGGGTACAAATAAATCCAAATTTTAAGATGGTGATGTTTCCATAATGATAGAAGCTGAAAACCTGTTAGAAACAGAACGACTAAAACAAGTATAACTTGTCCGTATCTAAAAGCTGAAAAATAAACAATAAATCCACCGATTAACGTTAATCGGATGTACAAGTTGAAATAATCTCCACTTCTAATAAATGCAATAGTAAAGAGTTTATAAAATGTTTGATTTTGACTATAAGAGATTCTACTTGAAAAAAAGTCTAGAAATTTTCTCCTTTTTACTTGTTCTTTTAGTTTTGGAACGTCTATGAAAAAATTTGCAAATCGATAAAACGATGTCATTCGTTGTTGGTTTTGTTTAATTAAGAATTCCCACTTCAATCCTTTTTGTTTGGCTTCTCTTTTGAAAAAAATATATAACCCTATTAAAAGTACAATTTCAATCATCCAAAAGAGATTAGATACATTTGAAAATAAAAAATATAAGAGGACCGTATTAATAGCGAAACGTACGCATGAATCAATGATATGAACTTGTTTTTCTGAATAAAATTGAACCCACCACTTAATCAGGATGTTAAGTAGTTTTGTAATTGACATAATAAAAAGAAATTTGAAAAATGATTGTACAACACCATCATATACTCTTGAATATAGTGGCATGGTTACGCTTAAACAGATGATAATGATGAATAATTGTACTGAATAACTTAGTATGATTGAATTATTGAAATAAGTGATTAACTTTTTTTCTAAAGGTAATAGAAAGATGTGATCAGCTTCTTTAAGAAACGTGAAAATTGGACTATATGTTAGGACCATTGCTAGGATAAAGGCCAACAGAAAAGCTATTGGGAAATTGTCAGAAATGTTCTTTATCCATTCAAGATAATAATAAAGAAGGAACCCCAAACCAATAATTATAACATTTATTAGTTGGCTTACGACATATTTGTAATACTTCCATAGTTCTTTATATGTATTTTCTAAGCGATTTCGCCAAAAAGAATTTGCATCAAACATATACTCCATCCTTACTGAATTGGAAATGTCATTCATTTATGATTAGTAACTATGTTTATTACTTTAATTATAACTGATAAATACATGATTACATTATTAAGTGTAATAAAATTAAATTAATTGTAAGTAATTGTATTCCATTCAACTCATTTAGTACCAACTAATAATATCAAGTGTTATAATATGATGAATATTCTGATATAAGATATTTGTAAGGGAGAGTTAATAATGTTGGACATACAAAAAATCAAAGAAGTAATTATGCATCGTTACCCATTTCTCTTAGTGGATCAAATTATAGAAATAGAAGAAGGAAAAAGGGCAATTGGTGTAAAAAATGTTACGAGTAATGAACAGTTTTTTAATGGGCATTTCTCTAATTATCCAGTCATGCCAGGAGTATTAATTGTAGAGGCATTAGCACAGGTAAGTGCCGTCATTATGCTTACGAAAGAAGGAAATGAAGGGAGATTAGGACTTCTAGCAGGTATAGATAAATGTCGTTTTAAAAGGCAAGTAAAACCAGGCGATCAACTTTGTCTTGAAGTAGAAATAACTCGTTTAAAAGGTCCTATTGGTAAAGGGAAAGGTGTTGCAACGGTTGATGGTGAACTAGTATGTGAGACAGAACTAATCTTTGCTTTCGGTGATTAATGATTTTATAAACTTGTCAGGAGATATATTATGCAAATTTCATTAATAAGGCATGGAAAATCAAAATGTATTGATAATGAGCGAATGACGAGTAACGAGTTTCAAGATTGGATAAAAAAGTACGATTCGTCTGGCGTTTTCGAAGAAACAGCTTATCCGTCAAAAACTCAGTCAATAGTGGGATCAGCACAAATTATTATAACAAGTGACTTAACAAGATCGATAGAATCGGCAAAGTTGTTAAATTCAAATATACAAGTACATTCGAATTCATTATTTCGTGAAACAGAATTGCCAATTCCAAATAATAAATATTGGGATATAAAATTAAGCCCTGTTATCTGGGCAACATTATTAAGGTGTCTATGGTTTAGTGGATATTCAAGCAATTGTGAATCTTTAAGTAGTGCAAAAAATCGAGCCACAAAAGCAACCCAATTATTAATTAAATATGCTAATGAACATTCATCTGTCGTTTTGGTTGGACATGGATTTCTTAATAAATTAATCGCTAAGGAACTTAAAAAAATGGGGTGGCAAAGTACGAATAGGACAAGTTACAAGCATTGGAGTTGTTCTGCATTTTCTATGTAAAACAATAAGTGTTTTGATGTTAGTAGGTTGAACCCTTTTGTTACAAAGGTGATTATAAACAGTTAAAAAAAGTAAAAGGTTGATACATATTATGCTTAGATAATATATATCAACCTCTATTTTAATGCTTTTCAGTAAAAGCATTATTCAAATTTATTATAAACTGTTATGTCTTCAACTGGAAAACGAGTTGTCTTGTGTGCATCTTCAGCTCTTTTACCAATACTTAACAGCATAACAGGTAGATAACGCTTAGGAATATTAAATGTTTTAACAAGTTGTTCACTATCATAACCAGCCATAGAACATGTATCATAGCCTCTTGCTTTTGCAATTAGCATAAGCTGCATAGCAGCCAGTGATGGATTACATATAGCTGAATCATGAGCAACTTGAGGGGATTGGTATGCTCCATTTATTTGATCGACAATATTTTTTTTTATTTCTTCGGTCATGATCCCTATTTGTACAGCCTCGTCGTAAACTCGTTCAACATTTTTATTGGCCTCAAGATCACCTAATATTACGATAACGGCTGATGCATCAACGACTTGTTGTTGGTTATAAGCAATTGGTAATAATGTTTTCTTCATCTCATCTTCATCTAAAACAAAAAACTTCCAATGTTGAAGATTCCATGCTGATGGTGCTTTAGCAGCTTCTTGAATCATGTCATTCAGTTCTTTTCTGTCAATTTTAACAGTTGGATCATATACACGAATAGCGTGTCTTTCATTGATAACTGTACTCAAATCTGCTGTTTGGTTTGTCATAGTTTCTCTCCTTGTATGTCGATGAAAATTAATAAAGCTTCTATTAAAACAATATAGTTATTTGAAGCTCCAATTTATTATTATCCATCAGAATATATCTAATACTTAAATTTATCACTGATCAAAATTGAATGAAGTAATTAAGACATCTAGTAAGTGATGTGAACTATATGGTTATTATTGTTGTCCTTTAACTTCGGGTAGTGACAAAGTATTAATTAGAAGAAGTAAGGTAATAAGGTTCGTGTCACTTTTTATTATTCGTTATTTCTTCTCGTTCGTTAAATAGTATAAGGATACTTGAGGAGGTATTTTTTACATAATATGCACCGTTACTAATTTTAGAGGCACTTGACGCTATAGCAAGAGAAAGTAACATGATTAAAAAACCTATAAGTATAAATTGTTTCATAAAATTATTATCTCCTTTAAAGTTTCAGTTATGAATGAAAAAAGTAGTTTTTATCACGATTTCATACAATTAAAAAATGTAAGGTTGAAATGACTATTTGGTAATTAAAACAAAAAGTATATCTACATAATCTATCATTTTTACCTGAACTAAGTGTGTAGTTTATCTGATTTTTATGTGAAGTTTTAATATAGAAATAGATTTATTATACTAATTTTTATTACGGGTTTACCAAATAGTTATTAAAATAACCTTCTGTGCCTTTTAGTAGATGCATTGTTTATAGGTAATACTCTCCAATTCTGACTAGCAATACTATCTTCACATAGAATACACATTAGAGTGAGATAATATCTTCAATGAAATTGGAATGAACATATTATTAATAGGCATGGTGATTGTTATGAATTCGATTCTCGTCATTGAAGATGACAACGATATACGCGAACTTATTAGCGAATTTTTGTTGACACAAGATTATAAAGTGATGTTAGCAAGTGATGGACTTGAGGGGTTTAATATATTTCAGCAAAATGACGAGTTTAATCTAATTATTATGGATGTAATGATGCCAAATATGGATGGTTTTCAATTATGTCAATTGATCCGTAAAAAATCTGATGTACCGATTATTATGCTTACTGCATTAGAAGATGATTTGGATCAAATAAAGGGATTTGAGTTAGGTGTGGACGATTACATTACGAAGCCATTTTCTTTTCAGATTCTAATTAAACGAGTCGAAGCTGTGTTAAGAAGAAATAATCAAATTAAAATCAATAATCTGTCAAAACTAACATATAAAAATCTCTTGCTAAATTTACAATCATTTGAAGCATATGATGAGAGTGAACTCATTGATTTAACAATGAAAGAATTTGAGTTGTTACAGATTTTAATGGAGAACATAGGAAAAGTAATTACGAGAGAAGTTATGCTTGATAAGTTATGGGGATACAATTATTACGGGGATTCTAGAGTAATTGATACACATATTAAAAATCTTCGAAAAAAATTAAAGGGAGATTACATTAAAACAGTTAAAGGGCTTGGGTATAAAATTGATGAATAGATTTTTTACTCATGTAAAGAAAAAAGGTATCGTTACTAAAATTTTTATCATAACGACGGCATTGTTGTTAATTACTTCATTAATTATTTATTTTGCAATTTATATTTTTCTACCTGGCTTTTATAAAGAATATAAGGTGAGCAGGTTAGAGATGGGTTTATCAGATCTTGTTAAGGAAGCAGAGGACAGCGGTTTAGGTGAATTTTTCTCTTTAATTGACGAACTAGAACAGGAGCATAATGCATCCGTTACAATATATACCCCTGATAAAAAGTATGGTTTTTATATACCTTCAAAAGACTTGCATTATCAAGGTTCCTTTGAGCAACATGTATTAGAACAGTTTGTTTCTATAGAAGATGATCAAGATTTTATTTTAAGTGTAAGGCAAACACTGCAGCCAGTTGATGAAGCACAAAGAGCTATTTTGAATTTTTTACCATATTTAATATCCATCAATATAATTATTTCGGTTATTGCTGCACTGTTCTATGCAAAGATGTTATCGAAACCGTTACTTGAGGTTAATTCTGTGGCAAAAAAAATGGCTCAACTTGATTTCTCTACTAAAAGTGAATATAAATCAAAGGATGAGTTGGGAGAATTATCAGATAGCTTGAATTATATGGCATCTAGTTTGCAAAGAACGATGAGGAACTTACATGATGCAAATGAGAAGTTAAAAGAAGAGATTGAACATGAGCGAAAGATAGAGGAAGAGAGAAAAGATTTATTTGCAACAATTTCACATGAACTAAAGTCCCCCATTACGATTGTAAAAGGACAATTGGAAGGTATGATATACAATATTGGAGTCTATAAGGACCGTGACAGTTATTTAAAACGTGCTTTTGAAAGTATGGAGCATTTAGAAGGGCTTGTCAGGGAAATCTTACATTTAACGAAAATAGACCAAGTAGGATTCAATACAACGATATCTGAAACGAATATTTCAGAAAGTATAGAAAATATAGTAGACTCTTTTCATTTTTATACTTCTGAGAAACATCTGGATGTCAAGTTTGTATCAAAAGAAGAGATTATTATTCAAACCGACAAAAAACTTGTAGAGAAAGCGTTGCGTAATATTATTCATAATGCGATGATGTATTCGCCAAATGGTGCTGATATTCGTATAACGTGTATAGAAGAGGCGACAACAGTTCATATTCATGTATTTAACTCACATGTGAAAATTGAAGAAGACCAAATCGATATAATTTTTGAGCCATTTAAGAGGTTAGAAAAGTCGAGAAATCGTAATACTGGTGGAAGCGGTCTCGGATTGTATTTAGTTAAACGTATTTTTGAACAGTTAAATATTCAATATGCATTAACAAATGAACAAGATGGAGTTATGTTCTCTATTCGTATTCCTAAAACTGAATAATATGATAATAAAAAATTGAGAGATCATACTTTGAAAAGTAGTATAAAAATGTTAATCGTTACTTTGCTTAAATATCTTAATAGAGAAGCTATATCAATTATTATAATTTGATATAGCTTTTTAAATTTGAGAGAAAGTGCAAAGTAAATATTGAATTGTTTGTTCATTAAATATGATGAAACTAGTGAAAAATAATAATTGTTTAAAATATCAAAGACAATTTAAACATATTGTTGCATAAGGTCAGCTTTTTAGTTAAAATTACAGAATATTATAAATAATATAACAATTTTTGGAGGGGGATGACAATGAGTAAGAAATGTAAAGCGATATTTTCTATCCTAACTGTAATATCATTTATTATTGTTTCTGCATGTAGTAGTGGCTCAAATAGTGAAAAAACATCTGCACCAAGTGAAGATGGTATTGTGAATGCCAAAATAGGGGTGATTTCATGGTTAACAGGAGCTGGTGCAGGGTATGGCGAAGCAATTACAAATGGTTTTAAATTAGCTACAAACGAAATTAATGAGAAAGGTGAAGTACATATTGAATTAATTACTGAAGATTCGGCTGGAAAGCAGGAACAAGCATTATCATCAGCCCAAAAACTGATGAACTCAGAAAATGTTTCAGCAATACTAGGACCAACGCTGAGTACTGAAATGAAAGTCGTTGCTCCAGAAGCTGATTTAAATGGTGTGCCGATTATGGGCACATCAACAACTGCTACTGGAATTCCACAAATTGGTGAATATGTATTTAGGAATTCAATTCCTGAATCATTGGCGATTCCTGCATCAATTGATAAAGCAGTTAAAGCCTATGATGTGAAAAAAGTTGCAATTATATACGGAAATGATGACGTTTTCACAAAGTCAGGATTTGATACGATGAAACAAGTTGCTGAAGAAATGGGATTAGAAATAACGACGATTGAAACATTCCAAAAAGGTCAAGCAGATTACAATGCGCAATTAACTAAAATTAAAGGGACGAACCCAGATCTAATTTTAGCATCTGCCTTATATAATGAGGGGGCAGTTATTATGAACCAAGCAAGAAAAATGGGGATCGATGTTCCGTTTGTAGGTGGAAATGGTTTCAACTCACCTGAAGTGATTAGTATTGCAGGTGATGCATCAAATGGCTTAATCGTAGCAACGCCATGGTACGGGGGAAGTGAAGACGAAAAAGTTCAAGAATTTGTTCGTAAATATACAGAAGCATATGGGAAGGAACCGGATCAATTTGCTGCACAAGCATATGATGCCATGTACATTTTAGCTGATGCACTCAAAAGAGCTACTAGTAGTGATCGTGAACAGATTCGAAATGCGTTAGCAGAGACAGGTGGTTTTGAAGGAATCTTAGGCGAAATGTCCTTTGATGAAGATGGAGATATTGTTATGAATCCGACTGTACTAGTAATTAAAGGTGGTACATTCCAACTATTTGAATAAAGAAAATATTTAAGAGAGTGATTGTTCACTCTCTTAAACTTTCGTTTTATTTTGAATACATTGAAAGAGGTGAGTTGAACATGTTTTTAGAGCAGCTAATCAATGGGTTAACTTTAGGAAGCATTTATGCAATTGTTGCGTTAGGATACACACTTGTATTTGGTGTCTTAGGAATTATCAATATGGCACATGGAGAAATTTTTATGTTTGGAGCTTTTATGGGCGTAGTCATCACATATACGTTAGAGCTCCCGCTAGTTTTAGCGTTTGCTGTGGCAATTGTTATTACTGGTATTTTAGGGCTATTTCTAGAGTGGTTGGCATTGCGACCTCTGCGCGGAAAAAAAGGTGTATCACATTTAGCGCCATTAATTAGTACGATTGGAGTATCTATCTTTTTAGAAAACTTAGCACACCATCTGTTTGGTGCAGGTAATCACCCGTTTCGTACTTCGTTTTCTGAATTGAGTTTTCAAATAGGCTCAGTAACAGTATACGCCGTTCAATTAGTCATTTTTATAATTGCAATTATTCTTATGGTAGGACTATCTTTCTGGTTATCAAAAACAAAGGCTGGTAAAGCACTTCGTGCATGTGCTGAGGATTTGGACGCAGCGAGTCTGTTAGGTGTTAATACGAAAAAAATGATTACAATGACTGTAATAATCGCCTCAGCAATGGGAGGAATTGCAGGAGTTCTTGTTGGAATGGCATTCAATTCTGTAACCCCACAAATGGGATTATCGATGGGATTGAAAGGGCTTGCAATAATTATTTTAGGTGGCATGGGCAGTATCCGGGGTGCGATGTTTGGTGGTTTAATTCTCGGTCTATCAGAGACAATGATCGTTGTTTTTGGTGAATCAGGTTACCGTGATGCGATTGCATTTGTAGCAATTATAATAATTTTACTCGTTCGTCCACAAGGATTATTTGGACAAGCTGAGCCTGAGGCGAGGAGGTGATTCTTAATGTTAGCACAAATGATTAACCCATATTATTTACAAGTTATGTCATTTATTCTTATAAATATTATTTTAGGTGTGAGTATCTATATTACATTATCTACTGGACAGCTTTCATTAGGACATGCTGGTTTCATGGGTATTGGTGCTTATACATCTGCAATATTAACAATTAATTATGATGTTCCATTAGTGATCGGTATCATCTGTGGGGCTGTTTTAGCATCTTTAGTAGGAATCATGATAGGTATGCCGACTCTTCGATTACAAGGGGTATATTTAGCAATTGCAACACTAGGATTTGGGGAAGTTATACGCGTTTTATTTGTTAATTTAGAAGGAATAACGCAAGGTGCGATAGGGATTTCTTCGATTCCACATATTGGGCGAGAAATTTTTAAAACATTAAGGGAATTCGGATTTAATGCTCAATCTTTAGGATTACAAAACAATCAGTTCGTAAGTATAATAGTTTTCATCCTCCTTCTGCTTGTTACGATTGTATTAATCATTTTCTTCGTGAGACAACACCATTCTAGAGTTGGACGAGCATTTGCAGCAATTAAAATGGATGAAAGTGCGGCTGAAGCAATGGGTATAAACATTACCTATTATAAGATTCTTGCGTTTGCTCAAGGAGCACTAGTCGCAGGTTTTGCAGGTGCATTATACGCCCATATTACCTCATATATTAGTCCATCTGATTTTGCTTATCATAGAGCTGTTGAAATTCTAATTTTTGCAGTATTTGGTGGAAGTGAAGTAATTTGGGGACCGATATTTGGTGCTACTTTTTTGACTGCAATGCCAGAAGTGTTACGTGAACTTAGTGAGTATCGCTACATGATTTACGGTGCAATTCTCGTATTAATGATGGCTTTTCGTCCACAAGGATTAATTGATTACAATATGATTCATAAGATAAGTAAGTTCAAAAAAAAGAAAAAACAACATACGAACAATAAAACAGAAGGGGAGAGTCCGAACCATGGTTCTGGAAGTTAAAAATATTTCAAAAAAGTTCGGAGGTATTCAAGCTTTGACAGATGTCTCTTTTTCAGTAGAAAGTGGGGAAGTCTTTGGACTAATAGGTCCAAATGGTGCTGGTAAAACAACAATGTTTAATATCATGACAGCAATGTTTTCTCCTACTTCTGGTACGATTACTTTTGAAAATCAAACATTAACAGGTATGAAGTCACATGACATTACAAAGATAGGAATTTGTCGAACCTTTCAAAACATACGGCTCTTCCCAGAAATGACTGTACTCGAAAATGTTACTGTAGGACAACATTCCAGAACATATAGTGGGGTATGGTCGAGCGTGTTCAGAACAAAAAAGCAACAACAAGAAGAAAGTCACATACGCAAGAAGGCACGGGAGCTATTAGAGCTGGTTGGTTTAAGTGATTATGAAGATACGTTTGCAGACAACTTAGCATATGGACAGCAACGTAGGCTTGAAATTGCTCGTGCTTTGGCGAGTGAACCAAAGTTATTGTTGTTGGATGAACCAGCAGCAGGGATGAATGAGAAGGAGACGAACGACTTATTTGAGCTAGTACAAAAAATAAAAAAACTAGGGATTACCATTTTATTAATTGAGCATGATATGCCACTTGTAATGAGAATTTGTGATCGAATGGCTGTGTTAAACTTTGGAAAGAAAATCGCTGAAGGCGCACCAAATGAAATTAAAAATGATCCTGTTGTTATTGAAGCCTACCTCGGTCGAGAGGAGGAAGAAGAACTTGCTTAATGTTAGAAATATTCATACTTATTATGGAAATATCCAAGCGTTAAAGGGAGTAACAATTGAAGTTCCTAAAGGGAGTATCGTTACGATACTTGGTGCAAATGGAGCTGGAAAAACAACAACAATGAAAACAATTGCTGGTGTATTAAAACCGAAACAAGGAACTGTTGAGTTTCTAAATAAAGATATGACATTGTATCGTCCTGATCAGCTTGTTGAAGAGGGGATTGCTCTAGTGCCAGAAGGGCGTGCAATTCTTTCAGGTATGACTGTATTAGAAAACCTTGAAATGGGTGCATATACTCGTAAAGATGGTGAAGTAAGCAAGGATTTAGAAAAAGTAATGGATCGTTTTCCAATTTTAAGGGAACGTAAATCGCAATTAGGTGGTACACTTTCAGGTGGTCAACAACAAATGCTTGCAATTGCTAGAGCATTGATGTCCAAGCCAAAGTTATTACTATTGGATGAACCTTCGATGGGACTTGCACCACTTATCGTACAAGACATTTTCGAAATTGTAAAAGAAATAAATAACGAAGGTACAACAGTATTACTCGTTGAGCAAAATGCAAGACAGGCGTTAAAAATTGCTGATTATGCATACGTTCTAGAAATTGGTAAAGTTGTTAAAGAAGGACCAGCAATAGAATTGTTAGAAGATACGAGCATTAAGGAAGCATATTTAGGTCATTAGGAACTATATACTTATATTTAGTCGTTGTGATCAAGTATTAGTTTGGTATGCAGATCATTTTATATACGTTCAAATTAAATAATGTAGGGATAAGTATTTATTGTACGGACTTTCCATTTATAAATTCTTTGTGGATAAGGAACAATATAAAAGCTTGAAGAACTAAATCGACAAGCAATAGTTGGTACAGGAGGGGAAACGAATGAACAACATGAACCGACTAACGAAGAATTTCATGAAAATGAGTCGTACAAAGAAGTTGATGAAGCCTTTTCGAATGAGAAGAAATAATAGGACAAATAGTATACTCTCCATAGTCGGAGTAGGGGCAGCAGCTGTTTTTTTCAGCATGAACCGAAATCGCGATATTATGTCATCTAAAACGTTTAAAAGTATCGCGCAGAATTTACAACATTCTTCCATGCCTATAAGACAAGCTATTACTGAACTAGGGGAAGAAATTATTCCGACAAACAAGTCAAATCAACAACCAAATATTCAAAATACACCTGGAGAGTAACGTAATACAATCGATTAAAACAATTTATTCGAAATGCTGAAGATAGATTGAAACCCACTTCAATTGTTCGTCGTTTTGAAGTGGGTTTTAATATAATCTTTGTAGATATTTCATTTTGAATAAGTAGTACTCTACTACTTATTTTTCAGATGCATTCATTAATTCAAATTGTTCAACTGACTTTTCTACACCGTTCACTATTATAGATAATTTATGAATTCCAGGGTAGTACTTACGAGTTGTAATGAGTTTGAATGAATGATTACGATTTATTCGTTCATCAGCTTGTGTGAATTCTCTTTCAGATATTTTAAATACTTTCTTTGTTAATTTCCCATTTGCTCTCATGAAATAAATAGCATATTCAAGTCTTAATTTAGCATGTTCTTCATTATTTTTGTGAATTATAAATGAAAAAGATAGTTGGTTCCCAATCTGAACCTTTTGATTAGTTATGTTTAAGTTTTTTACATCAATATGTTTAGGGTTATCGAAACCAAAAATTTGTAATGCCTCTGTATGTCCTGATTTTAGCAATGTTCTAAGGCCATGTTTTACTATCCAATCGGTTGTCTTTGATTGTCCATACCAATCTTTAGCAATAGTTAGTACGAGTTCAGGATGGTCTTTAGAAATGTCATTTAAGTTGTTCGCTACACTTCTTCTAACATATTCCTCAGAATCGTTTTTTAACAATTGTAAAATTGGAATAATCATAGTTGGATCTTTTTTAAACTCAGGTAAAGAAATTGCCCAAGGTAATCTAGTTCGACAACCTTCACTTGCAAGTCTACGAACGTGATGATTATCATCTTGTGCCCACTGTAGCATTTTGCTCATCATTCTTTCTTTATCTTTTATGATGAATGGTCGAACTGCAAATTCTGATGAAGAATATTTTGTGAATAATTCTAATGCATTGATTGAAACATCCCAATTCTCTAATCCATACATTTCTACATAGTTAGGAAATATCATTGGAGCAAATCCATAAGAAAACGAATAATCAGGAGCCACTTTCATTATTATTGATATTGCAGATTCAAAATCTTTCGGAAGGCAATCATGTAAGCACTTTGTTACATGATTCATTCTTTCCTTTAATTCATAATTATCCCAGTCGTTATTGAAAACTAACATATGGAATTCTTTTTTTTGAAACTTTGAATCATAATTTAAAATAGATTCTGCAACCTTATTGATGAAGGTTTCATTATATGTATTTTTAATGGGTTCCATAAAATCCTCCTATAGTATGTTATTGAAATAACAGAAATAATCCCTTTTTGATTAGACATTAACAAGTATAAGTAATTCAAAGTAGTTTCAGAAAATTTCACTTGAAGAAATCCATTTCATGCTGTTATTTCAATTTTAACAGAATAAATTACTAGCATTCTAGCGATAATTTTGGGAATCAATGTGGGAGGTTTGAGGGGAACGTAGAAGGGGTTTTGTGTAATAGTAAGGTTCAGTTTACTTTCTTCATTTAGTAAACTGAACCTTACTATCTTTATTGTTTTTTAATGGGAAAATTTTATCTAACAACAATTTATGATTATTTTAAATTGTTTCTATTAAATTTAATAATTCAACTTCATTGAGTTCATAAAGGTGACGATTATCAGGTGATTTGAAAATACCATTATCTATGAGTAGTGAAATCCAATCGTCCTTTTCTGATTCAGAAAGTTCGATTTCGTCATTCAATGAGTTTTCAGCTGTTTCCAAATCAAATGTTAATGAAAGTTTATCAACTTGTTTATTTTCTGCTTTAGATTTTCCTTCTGTCTCTTGAAGAGATATATTTTCATCAGATTCGTTAGTATATGCAGTTTTTAATGTATCAGAATTCTCTTCACTATGTGCAACTACACTATTTGAACTAAGGCTACTTAATGTAATTGCTCCTGCTAATGTAAGTGCTCTAAGTTTGTTCATAATATACTTAACCTCCAATTAGTGTGTCTTCTATTATTTACCCTCTTTTTAATTAATAGAATCACATTTTCAAAAAATATTTATTGCATATTATGCAATTTCTCACATTATTACGTATTTAATATAAAAAAACCTTTACCACGAATGGTAAAGGTTTTAGACAAATAAAGACCTTTACCAACTGATAAAGGTCTTGCTAACAACGTAATGTTGCCAACAAAGCCGAGAGTAATATACTCCGTAATGACGACTTTGCTGTTAAAGCTACTCCCCTTTAGGAGATGTATTCAATTATTATGTAACTATAGTATAATACACATAGTTATTTTGTCAATTGATAACCGTTATGCATTGTCATATCTATAATAAGTCAACATCGAGATTGAACGGGATACTTTTATTTACTGAAGTAATAGAGAAGAGAAGGTCAATCGTACCTGACTTGTTCATGACCTTCTATAATATATTCGAGTTCCGTAAGAAAATTTAATTGCAGCGGCCCAGGTAAACAATCTATTATTTGTTTGATCTCTGGCAATTGTTCAGCCGATTCAATCGAGTATGGTCGTGTATCTAATTGTTCGAACCAAACTTTTAATGTATCAATGAATTCATAGAAATGTCGTTCAAAACGTTCTGCCCATTCTTCGCCTTCATGATCAGAAGTATTTTGCATATTAGACCAGTCTTCTAGTGAAATAGTTAATTTATCAAGTACTTGTTCAAACATTTTATTACTCCTTTCCGAGAATGTTCAAAAAGTCTGGGGAAAATGACTGTCGAATAACTGAGTTGGTTTGATTTTTCCGCTCCTCATATACCTTACAAACATACACTCCGGTGCTCAAACCTTCGCCTCCTTGTTCTTCTCGGTACTTTTTATCCTCCTTTTTGAACACGATCTTTTAATATTGATTCTTTTTAATAACCTTTTCAACAACTTCATGTAGTTCATCAGGTCGAAGAAACTCGACTGGAGAGAACCCTTGCTTGTCAAACGAGATAGAGTCCCCTTCAATCAAAACTACATATCTGTCATTGACTTTAGCCACATGAATTTGTTCTGCAAAATCTGAGAGTAATCCCTTTATTGATATATGGTCTATTTTCATTTTTAAGTCCACTTCTGGGCTATGTTCTATGATTTGAGATGTTGCCTCAGTTACTTGATCTGGTGTTAAGTGCTCTCTAATTTCTCTTTCAGCACTTGCTTCCCAAACTTCGATTTCATTTTGAAATGACAAACGTTCTTGACTTTCTGGTTCATATGTTTGTTCAATGTGCTGTTGTACCATTTCCATAACTTGATTTTTCATTATATCTGGCATCGCATCTTCATATTGAACAAATTTTAAAAAGTCCTCGAAATAATTAGCGTGAGAGGATTGGTGGATCTTTAGTTCTCCTTCTTCTATTATTCCCTCTTCTGGCATATATGGATATTGTATCGATTTCATATTCTTTGTAGTAATTGCCATTTCAACATGATGAATGAGACTATTCTCATCTGTGATTGAAGCTACTTTCGGTTCAAAATCACATTTCAATAAGAATACAAAAGGTTCATCAAAATATTTACTCAGTTTTGCACGAGCTGTAATTAACGCACCACCTCGAACTGCACTAGTTTCTACATATGCTCTAACGAATTCATTGCTTGCATCTTGAAATGAAGGTTCATCGGTTACTTTACGTAATCGATTAAAGAGATTGAAATTAGGATTTGAATCGTATCCATAGCCAGGTTCGATAATAAACCGTCCAATTTTCGTTGGTGCCTGTGTTGATTTTGGATGTCTTTCAACTTTACGTTTACTAATTTTCATCAATTCTCCATCTAGAAATCCCTTAAGTGCACTATTTTCATATGTTTCCGAATTTAAAGTTTGAAAATGCTTGTAAGATTTATCTGTTTGTTCTTTATTTTTGTTTACTTCAACGACAAAGAAAGATAAATATTCTATTTCAAAGTCCATAATGTTCATTCCTTTGATCAAATTTAAAGTGTATAGATGATGAAAAGTTTACATGAGTTAAGATAGAGGTTCAACAGTAGCTATTATTATTTGCTTGATTTTTATTAAGAGCGGGTTTAATTAGTAATTATATATGTTAGATGCTTCGATGACTGGTGTTAAAGTGAAAACTTTATAAAATGGGCGTTTAAATTTCGTTAGGTACCTTGCATTATTCACTACTGATTGGTAATATATAGTTGTGGTAAACATTGTATAAATTGTTTTAATTAGGATGTACTAGTAATAAAATAAAGGGGGTGTTTATAGTGAATGTCCAATTTAAAAAAGGTGTTTTAGAACTATGTGTACTAATTCTAATATCGAAGAAAGATCAATACGGTTATGAATTAGCTCAAAATATATCGAATAAAATTCAAATGGCGGAAGGGACATTATATCCTTTATTAAGAAGATTGACTAAAGAAGAATATGTCACAACTTATCTGGCAGAGTCAACTGAAGGTCCCCCAAGAAAGTACTATTCAATGACATCTAAAGGTAACGATTACATGATTATGTTAATTAAAGAGTGGGAACAATTCTCGAGGGCTGTAAATCTATTTATTAAGGAGGGGATAGAAAATGAACAAACATGAGTTTTTTCTAAATCTTGAACACTTACTTGCGCCAATCCCAGAGTATGATCGAAAAGAAATTATTTATGATTACGAAGAACATTTTGAAGTTGGGATGGAAAATGGAAAATCAGAAAACGAACTAATTGCTGAATTAGGATCTCCACAAATGATTGCACGTGATTTATTGTCCGATTATCGAATTGAGCGAGCTGAAAAGGATAAATCAGTGAAAAATTTATCACGTGCCATTTTTGAAACGATAAGTCTTAGTTTATTAAATATTGTATTTGTATTAGGGCCAGTTATAGGGTTAATCGGTGTATTTGTAAGCTTATGTGCAACTTCTATTATCTTAACGTTATCACCAGTATTAATGATTGTTTCAATCTTAATTGGAAATTCATTTGGAGATGTGTTTACTAATATTTTTGTTGCGATCACCTTATGTAGTCTAGGGTTAATAATGGGTATTGGTATGATTCATGTTGGAAAGTTTTTTTATAATATGATTCTTCGTTACATTAAATTCAATATTCAAATTGTAAAAGGAGGAAAAAGAGCATGAAGAAGTTGTTGATAGGTTTATTCGTTTTGTTCTTCATAGGGGTTATTGGATCAGTCGTTTCAATAAAAGCTTCAGGAGGTTTTTTCTCAAATTTAGTTGATTTATCTGATAGGCAAGTAATTATAAATAAAGATATAAAAAATGTCGATATCAATTTTTCATCATCAGATATTATTGTTATTCCTTCTGATGATGAGAACTTTATTTTCGAAGTTAACGGAAAAGTAAGTAAGAAGCTTAAAGATAATTATAAACTTGATATCTCAGATAATGGTGATAGCTTAAAGGTGAAATTCCGTAAACCAAATACGTATTTTCATATGGGAATAACGATGATGGATACTACGGTTACGGTGTATTTACCTGAAAAAGAATATGATAATGTTAAAATACACAGTTCTTCCGGAAAAATTGATACTGAAGGCGTTAATGCTAATGAGTTAGAAATATCCGCTTCCTCAGGCAATATATTTATCGATGGAGTGCAAGCAGATGATATAGAAATATCCGCTACTTCGGGAAATGTAGCAACTGAAAATGTTAAAACAGACAAAATAGATGTATCCGCAACTTCAGGGAACATAAAAATTAAAGATCAAATTGCAAATGAATCTTACTTTAAAGCTTCTTCTGGCCATATGTTCTTAACGAATGTTTTTGGAAATATTAACGCGAAAAATTTATCAGGTGATATAAATATTACTAATGAAGAGTCAACTGGAAATATTCATGCAAAAGCTTCTAGTGGCGATGTTGAGGTTGAATATTTGAATACACCTTCTTCATTGTATATCGACTTTAACAGTAGTTCTGGTAGAGGTCGTATCGATATTGATGGTATAAACTATGAAAAGAAAGAGAATGATCGAATAATTGGGACAATTGGTTCAGGAGATTATGAACTACAAGTTAATATTTCTTCAGGCAACTTTTCACTCCAATAATTGATTGTATACAGTGTAACGGTTGGTGCCTGACGTATAGGTAAGCCATTAATAATTATAAAATGCGAAATGTTAAGTTTAAATAGCACGTCTTCTACTTTTGAATTTAATTTTTGATTCAAAAGTTTTTTTATTTTCGTGATTATTAGAGTACTTGTGTTACACCTAAAGCTAGATGACATATGAGTAGTTTAGTTGAATGAAAGCAAATGTTAAAATTGAAGGATTGAAATTTCCAAATATTATAAAACTACGATTGTTGCTACCATTGAATGCATCAAAATTTATTATAACAGGAGAAAAAATATAACAAGAAATCATTTAAAACACTTCAAGAAATAAATGTACAATCTAAAGTCTGTGAATAACAATTTATTTTATTTAACCTTAATTAGAACGATGCATTATTAAATTGATTCATACTTATTGAAATTGAAAAGATGGGGTTGAATATAACCAGAATGATTCTGATAACGTAATAAGTACAAAAATAAAATACTAAGTATTATTAGTAACATACTTAGCTCATCTGACATACTCATGTTGAGCATTTTACTATAAAATAACAATATGTTTATGTTATGATCAATTCGTTAAATTATATAAAATGAGGTGCATGTATGAAAATAGAAGTTTGGTCTGATTTTGTTTGTCCATTCTGTAATATTGGTAAACGTCGTTTGGAAGAGGCGTTAGAACAATTTCCACATAAAGATGAAGTAGAGGTTGTATATAAAAGCTTTGAACTTGATCCGAATGCAAGTGTAAATACGGATAAAAGTTTATTTGAAGTTTTAGCATCAAAATATGGAACTTCGGTAGAACAAGCGAAGCAAATGAGCGATAATGTAGCTCAGCAAGCTGCAACGGTTGGGTTAGATTTCCAATTCGATAAATCTATTCCAACGAATACTTTCGATGCCCACAGAGTAGCGAAGTTTGCAAAAGCAAAAGGCAAAGATACTGAGCTTACAGAGCGTTTCATGTATGCACATTTTACAGAAGGTAAGAATATTGGTAATCATGATACGATTACAGAAATTGCTGAACAAGCTGGCTTGGAAGGGAAAGAAGTCAGAGACGTCCTTTCTGGATCAGGCTATGAACAAGAGGTACGTACAGAAGAAGCTCAAGCACAGCAAATTGGTGTCCAAGGTGTTCCATTCTTCGTTATAAATGAAAAATATGCCATTTCTGGTGCGCAATCAACCGAAACATTTGCAGGTGCATTGAATAAAGTATGGCAAGAAGAAAATGAGGCTAGTCCATTACAATCACTAAATTCAAAAGGTGTGCAAGGGGAAACTTGTAGCGATGATGGCTGTGACATTTAATTAATAATTCAGAATTAGAAAAGGTGGACTTACTCAAACTTGTAAGTCCACCTTTTTTGTTACGCATTATATGAAAGCGTATTAATGTAATCAAAATTGAGAATTGACAAAGTTAAACATGTAAGCCATTAATGAGGGTTTTTGTAGATTATCTTTTCGATTATTAACTGTTTTTAATAAAATCAGTATTATGAAAACAATCCAATCTTTCTTTACTGAAAGGGCATTAAAATCTTCATATCATTGCTCATTTAATATTAATCGAACTGCTTCGATTAGATGTAAGATATATTTAATTATTCCGAAAAATAGTAATAAATAAAGGAGGTATCTGTTTCACCTTATGGAATTATGTAATAGATGATGCTATTTCATCATATCGAATTAAATTAAAGGAGGATGTAATGAAAAAACAATAGATGTGTTCGGATCATTTAGGTAAATAATTTGAAGGAGCTACTTAAGAGGTTTTTGGTTTCGATACAATTAAGTTTTGAAATTAGCAGTCTTGTTCATAAGGGAATTCCAATTGTTCTTGAGAAAATTCCAGAAACGATTCATGATGGGAACCATTAAGTATAAATTAACCTTAATTCTTCTGAAATTGTAAGCGGTTACAACAAAAAAAGATTAAGGAATCCCTTGCCCAATTTATCTTGGCGAAGGTCAAGAATTATTAGGAGGAATAAACATGAAAATTACAGATATTGATGTTCAACATATTTGTTATCCAATGTCAGTTCCATTTAAGGCAACTTGGGCGGCTGGAAGAGTCCAACCTTATCACGATCTCATTCTAGTTCGTGTCAGTACAGACGAAGGTATTGAGGGAGTAGGGGCAACAGTTGGTTTTTTAGGCAATGAGTTCAAAGTATTTATAGAAGAAAAGCTCAAGCCGTTGCTGTTAGGTAGAAATCCATTAGAAATTAGTGAGATTCATAAGCATCTAGAAGCAGCAACACTATTCGGAAACCCTCGTCCATGGGTAATTGAACATGCTTGTTGGGATATTAAGGGTAAATATTTAAAACAACCAGTAGCTAATTTACTTGGTGGATCGAATAAAAGGAAAATACCTGCTTATGTAAGCACAGGTGAATTAAAACCAATTGAAGAGCGTCTTGAAGATATAGAGTACTATATTGAAAAAGGATTCAAAGCAATAAAGATCCGCTTCCATTCTCCAAATCCAAAAGATGATTTGAAAATGATTGAGGCAATTCGTGAAAATTTTGGTTCACAGATGGAAATTATGGTTGATGCTAATCAAGGGTGGAAGGTTAGTGCAGAAGAATCGACTTGGTCATACCATACTGCTTTACAAATTGCACTCGAATTAGAAAAGATGGGTGTGTACTGGCTAGAAGAACCATTGAATCAGTTTGATTTTGAAGGGTTAGCAAGGCTACGTTCTAACATGAAAACGCTTCGCATTGCTGGGGCTGAAATGACCTCTAAAATGCATGAAATTAAACAACTATTAAAACATGAATCTCTTGATGTGTATCAGACGGATGTCGTTTTCTCTGGTGGAATCACAGGTGGAAAGAAAATTGCGGAATTAGCTGAAATGAACCAAGCTCTATTCACTCCGCATACGTGGAGTAATGGTATTGGATTAGCAGCCAACCTGCAGTTAGTTGCTGCGATTTCAAATGGAAGTTTTGTTGAGTTCCCTCTAGAAGTTAAGAGCTGGACGCTGGAATCCAGAGACTTTATGTTAGACAAACCAATTGATATCGATAGTGATGGATATGTGATTATTCCTGATGGTCCAGGTTTAGGTATTACTTTAGATGAAGAGAAGATTCAAAAATACACTGTGAAAGAGAATAGTACAATAAAAGAGCTTATACGTTAAAGTATGTAATGCATCATAACACATGGAAGTTCGATTAAACGTCAACCTGTAATCTAAACTTTAAATTCTGTAGAGTAGATAAGAACAATCTACTTTACAGAATTTTTAAATTGTTAAGATGAAATGTTATTCTAAGTCAGTATCTTTGCAATTCTAAATATATATTTGTTTTTTCATTCTATACAACATTGTAAAATAACTACAGGAACAAGTTAGTAAGGAGTTAAAATCATGAGGTATTAATAATTTGTAAAAAGGGATTATTCATTAGAAAAACAAGATGAATTAAAATTTCACATACCGTATTTGAGTAATAAATTAATATGTTTAAATTACAACATTTTAAAGCCTGGTATGATTAATGTATACAAATAATCATTGAATAAGTGAAATAATTCATCTTCAGATGTTTACAGTGCACTTTTTTTATTATTAATTATTTGTCTAAATTGTGTTGGATCATAATATCTATTGACTGTTTTATAGATTTCAATATAAAATTAGTATATTCAATAAAATAGTTCTCCTAAAGGGGAGTAGCTTTAACAGCAAAGTCGTCATTACGGAGTATATTACTCTCGGCTTTGTTGGCAACATTACGTTGTTAGCAAGACCTTTATCAGTTGGTAAAGGTCTTTATTTGTTTAAAACCTTTACCATTCGTGGTAAAGGTTTTTTTGTTATAGAAATGTGGTAGATATAAGAAAGGTATCTTAACTGGAAGATAAAAAGATAGGAGATGTTTTCTGTGGCAATTGAAATGATAAAAGTGATTCCTTGTAAATGCGAAGGCAATGAGCCATTTTGTGAAACATGTGGTGGTTCAGGTAGATTAAGAGCAGAAAAAGATCCGTTTGATTCAAAATCGTTTCATTCGAATAAATACACTAATGAAAAACAGGTAATCAACAATTTTGATATTGTGAATAAATGGTTAATAGAATCTGGTATATTACAATCGAAACTTATGATCACATTTAAGAAAGATGGATTCATATACACAATCGTTTAAATAGTTGTCATATCAATTTTAGAACAATCCTGTTAATGTCATTTCATTTTCCTAAGCTATAATATAGACCTCTTCTCCTTAATTTATATTTGATAAAGTAGGGTTCTATAACAATAGAGAATTATACAGAAATCAAAAAGTCAAAATGAAATTGTAGGAGTATTGGAAGGAACTCTTTAATTATGAGAGTTCCTCGTAACAATATGAAAAAAGACGATATTCTACTTTTTTTGTTTTTCTCTAAATCTCCTTACTTTTATTAAATTTGCGCATTTAGTACAGCAAAATTTTTTGCTATTGTTTTTACTCGTATCAAAAAAGAAAAATTGACATTCTTTATTTTCACAAACTTTAATTTTTTCATAATGATGTGAAGCTATTGTTTGTGCAAATGATAGTGCAATTTCACTCATTACCCATGTCCAATTATTTCTAATGGTTGTTTTACAACTTTTATAGTATCTGTTATTTCAATTTTTTGATGAAAAGTTGTAGATTCAATTAATTTGTTTAAGGTTTTCCAACTATCTTCAGAGCATTTTTCATTTTGAAGATATTCTTGAAGCATTGTTACAAGCAAATTTCTCAATTTGATCAAGCTTTCAATGTTGTCATTAGTAGGTTGAGCAAGAGAATCTAGCCCAAATCTAAGAACAAAATCCTTTATCCAATTCCTATCATATAATACTTCATTACCTTTAAAATTTTGATGCCATTGACTATTGATGAATTCTAAAAACAACTAATGTAACCTCCTAAAATATGTTTGATTCGTTACACACTATTTGGTATGATTTCATTATACATAAGTAACTGTTAATAATGAATTTAATCGTTACAAGGAGGTTGTTTATGAAGGTTTATATTGCAGGAATACCAAGCTTTGCTGGTGCTTTATATT